>NZ_JBKVXZ010000039.1:0-32652 GCF_046973065.1 Flintibacter sp.
CGCGATGACCATCACTCTGCTGCTCAACTCCGAGGGCAAGAAGATGGGCAAGACTGCCAAGGGCGCCGTGTGGCTGGATCCCAACAAGACCTCTCCTTACGAGTTCTACCAGTACTGGCGCAACGTGGGCGACCAGGACGTGCTCAAGTGCCTGCGTATGCTCACCTTCCTGCCTCTGGAGCAGATCGACGAGATGGACAAGTGGGAGGGCAGCCAGCTCAACACCGCCAAGGAGATCTTGGCCTTTGAGCTCACCAAGCTGGTCCACGGGGAAGAGGAGGCCAAGAAGGCTCAGGACGCGGCCAAGGCCCTATTTGTGGGCGGCGGCGACATGAGCAACGTGCCCACCACCACCTTGACCGCTGAAAACCTCACCGACGGTTCCATTGGCATCCTGGACATGATGGTCACCTGCAAGCTGGCCCCCTCCAAGAAGGAGGCTCGCCGTCTGGTGGAGCAGGGCGGCGTTACCGTCAACGATGAGAAGGTGTCCGACGTAAATACCCGCTACACCGCCGACGACCTGTCCGGCGATGGCATCATGGTCCGCAAGGGCAAGAAGGTCTATCACCGGGTTCAGATGTAAGAACCATAAGAATTCGGGCCGGGGTAAAGCCTCGGCCCTTTCCATATAAAACGATAGGCGGGAACAACAATGGGATATTTTTTTCAGGGATTGACCATGGGGCTTGCCTATGTGGCTCCCATTGGTCTGCAGAATTTGTTTGTGATAAACTCCGCGTTGACCAACACACGCCGCCGTGCCTTGCTTACTGCTTGGATCGTCATTTTCTTTGATGTGACGCTGGCCTTTGCCTGCTTCTTTGGAATCGGCGCGGTGATGGAGCGTTACCAATGGCTGCAGATGGTGATCCTGTGTGTAGGAAGCCTCATTGTGATCTACATCGGCATTTCATGTGACCCTGCCTGCCCAACAGTCCATCCCGTTTATTTCCGGCGTGGGAATTGCATCCTGTCTCTGGTTCACGGGCATCACCCTTGCTATTTCTTTGTTCAGTGACCGCTTCAACGCCAAAACGCTGCGGATAATCAATGTTGTGTGCGGTATAATTATTATTTTCTACGGATGTAAGCTGATGTGGAATTTCATTCAGCTTCTATAAAAAAGAGTGCTGCGGCTTTTCGGCTGCAGCACTCTTTTTTATCAAAAAATTTTGGCTCAAAATCCGCCCAGATCCCGGATGACCGCGCTGGCCGCCACCAGTCCGGCGGCAGCGGGGACGAAGGAAATGGAGCCGGGGGTGGCCCGGCGGGCGGTGGAGCGAGGCCGGGTGTCTGTTCCGGCGGAAGCTTCCTCCTCGGCGGGCTGGAGAGGAGTGAGGGGTTCCTCCGTAGAGTAGACCACCTTCAGGTGAGTGATGCCCCGTTTCCGCAGCTCCTTGCGCATGACCCGGGCCAGGGGACAGCCCTGTGTTTTGCTCAGGTCGGTGACACGGAAGGCTGTGGGATCCAGCTTGTTACCCGAGCCCATTGCACTGAGAATTGGAACTTGTAAAGTGGTACACCTTTCCACTAAATCCAGCTTAGCCGCTACGGTATCGATGCAATCCACCACGTAGTCATACTGGCTCAGATCCACCTGATCGGCGTTTTCCGGCAGGTAAAACATGCGAAATACTTCCACCTGACAAGCGGGGTTGATGTCCAGTACCCGCCGGGCCATTACCTCTGCTTTGGGCTGGCCGATGGTGGAGTGGAGGGCGACAATCTGGCGGTTTAAGTTGCTCTCAGACACGGTGTCGTCGTCATATAGGTGTAAAGTGCCTACGCCTGCGCGTGCTAGAGCCTCAACACAAAATCCGCCAACACCGCCTACGCCAAACACCGCTACTTTGGCGGCGGCCAGACGGGCGAGAGGTTCGTCTCCAACCAAAAGGCGGGTGCGGGAAAACTGGTCTGCCATAGAAAAACTCCTTACAAATGATGTGGTTTTCTTAGTATACCACACTTAGGCCGGTTACACCAGCTGGTAGTAAAGGCCGTGCTGGACGCAGTACCAAAAGAGCTTCCCGTGGCCGATTCGGGGCAGGCGGGTCTGCAGGTCCCACTCCGGGTAGAGCCGCCGCAGGATCAGGGTATCTCCTGTTACCAGGGCGACGAAGGAGACGTAGTGCTCCTTGGTCATGGGGTGGGAGGAGGAGACGAAGTAGTCGTTCTCGATAAGCTCTACATTGAGGCGCTCTTCCTCGGGTGCTTTCACGGCCTCCAGAGGGGCGAGCTTCTTGCCGCAGCAGGTGACAGCCGCGCCCACGGCAGAGGTGAGGATGTTGCCGCAGGTGGGGCAGACATAAAAGTTCAGGTTTTTCATGGTTCCTCCGATTTGTTCATTTTCCAAGAGCTCCCCGGCCAGCAGACCCTCCACCTCCACGCCCAGAGTTTGGGCCAGGCTGGGGAGCAGGGAGACGTCCGGACAGCCCTGGCCGCGCTCCCACTTGGACACCGCCTTGTCACTCACCGTCAGCCGCTGGGCCAGTTCCCGCTGAGTCAGGCCCTGCTGGGTGCGAAGGCTTCGGATTAGAGCACCGATTTTTTCATAGTCCATATAGGTTTCCTCCAGGTAATGAAATTTGTCCGTCTCACACAGCATACCAGAGAATAGCCCGTTTGCCAACCGACGCCCCGTTTACCTACTTTTTTCGAGAAAAAAGTAGGCAAAAAAGCTTTCTGCAAAGCTTCGCTTTGCCTCTCGCACGTAGGCAAGGTAGGTGTATAGTGAAGAGTCAGTCCCTCGCCTATACGCTGCCCTGGCTCCGTTGCACTAGGCGGTGTTTGTGCAGCGCAGTGTCCTTTCGATTTTGCGCATATAGGGCCTAAGGCCCGAGGCAAGAAGGGGAGACGGTCATGGTTTTTGCCGCCGGAAGGTTACTGCTATAAAAACAGGAGGGCATCTCCCTGTAATTGGGGGTCTGGGGGTACAGCGACTATGGACACCCGCCTTTGGCGAGGTGTTCATCGGAGCAGTACCCCCAGGGCATTTTTAGTTCCTTTTTGGGCAAACAAAAAGGAACCCGCCCCGCAGGGCGGAACCCTCCTTATAAATAGTATAATAGAAGAACGGCCATGGGAAAACCATGACCGTTCAATAATCGTAAAGGAAAATTACTTCACAAGATGGCTCATGTCATACAGACCAGGCGCCTGAACCGTAGCCATAAACTTAGCCGCTTCCACCGCGCCCTGGGCGAAGATATCCCGGGACAGGGCGGTGTGCTTGATCTCCATGATCTCGTCATGGCCGGCAAAGATGATCTCGTGCTCGCCAACGATGGTGCCGCCACGGACAGCGGAGATGCCGATCTCTTTCTTATCCCGGGGGTGGCGGACGCTGTGACGCTCAAAGACGTACTCAGTCTCGTGGCCGCAGCTGCTGGCGGCGGCGTCGGCGATCATCAGAGCGGTGCCGGAAGGGGCGTCCACCTTGCGGCGGTGGTGCCGCTCTACAATCTCAATGTCGTAGCTGTCGCCCAGCACAGAGGCGGCCTTCTTCACCAGCTCCAGCAGCACATTGATGCCAAGGGACATGTTGGCAGAGCGGAAGATGGGTACCTTCTGAGCAGCGGCGCCGATCTGGGCCACCTGCTCCGGGGTGTAGCCGGTGGTAGCCAGCACCAGGGGGGTGCCGGTGGCCTGGGCGAAATCCAGCAGGCCATTCAGGGCGGCGGGGGAGGAGAAGTCGATAACGGCGTCTGCCTTGCCGGTAAACTGAGCGGGGGAGGAATAAACGGGGAATTCTCCGTCGTTGGAGCCCAGCACGTCAAAGCCGGCGACCACCTCGACCTGAGGGTCGGCGGCGCACAGGGACTCTACGACCCGGCCCATATGTCCGTTGCAGCCGGAAATGATTATCTTCAGCATGGCGGGCTCCTTACTTCAGCAATCCGGCCCGCTCCATGGCGGCCTTCAGCACAGCCTTGTTCTTCTCGGCCATCTCGCACAGGGGCAGACGCACCGGGCCGGCCTCCATACCCATCATGTTCAGGGCTTCCTTGACGGGGATGGGGTTGACCTCACAGAACAGGGCGTCAATGAGGTCCATGTACTCGATCTGCAGCTTGGAGGCGGCCTCGAAGTCGTTCTCCAGGCACAGATGGCTCATCTTCACCATCAATTCGGGGGCGATGTTGGACACTACGGAAATAACGCCCTTGGCGCCCAGAGCCATCATGGGTACCACCTGATCGTCGTTACCCGACCAGACGTAGAAGTCGTCGGGGCAGATGTGGCGGGTGTGGGCCAGAAGGGAGAAGTTGCCGCTGGCCTCCTTGACGCCGTTGATCTTGGGATTCTCGGAGAGAATCTTGTAGGACTCGGCAGTGAAGGACACGCCGGTACGGCTGGGTACGTTGTAGAGGATGATGGGCAGTTCCACCCGGTCGGCGATGTACTCATAGTGCTTGACCAGACCGGCCTGGGTACACTTATTATAATAGGGAGTGACGTGGAGCAGAGCGTCAGCGCCGGAATCCTGGGCGTGGAGGGAGAGGTAGACGGCGGCGGAGGTGTCGTTGGAACCCGCGCCGGCGATGACCTTCACCCGGTGGTTGACCTTTTCCACGCAGTAGTCCACCGCAGCAATATGCTCTCGGATGGTCATCGTGGCCGACTCACCGGTGGTGCCGCAGACACAGATAGCGTCTACGCCGCCGGCGATCTGGGCCTCAATGAGGCGTCCGAAAGCGTCGTAGTTGATGGTCCCGTTGGCGTCGAAGGGGGTGGCGATGGCGACGCAGGAGCCGGTGAATACGGGAGTCCTCATAAAATCACAACCCTTTCTGGTTAAAATATAAGAAGGGAGGGGAGAGGACCTCTCCCCTCCGGATTAAGACAGTTTCTCAGCGATCCATATAGCCCTCGGCGCACAGCAGCTCGGCCAGAAGGACCGCACCGCCGGCAGCGCCGCGCAGGGTGTTGTGGCTCAGACCCACGAACTTATAGTCGTACTGGGTGTCCTCACGCAGACGGCCCAGGGAGACGGCCATGCCGCCCTCCAGTTCCCGGTCCAGCTTGGCCTGGGGACGGTCGGGCTCCTCGAAGTAGTGCAGGAACTGCTTGGGGGCGGAGGGGAGCTGCAACTCCTGAGCGCGGCCCTGGAAGGCGGCCCAGTCGGCCTTGATCTGCTCGATGGTGGGCTTGCAGCCCTCCTTGAAGGAGACAAACACGGCGGCGGTGTGGCCGTCGGACACGGGCACGCGCAGGCACTGAGCGGTGATGGCGGGACCCTCGGCCTTAACGATCTTGCCGCCTTCCACCTTGCCCCACACCTTCAGGGGCTCCTGCTCGCTCTTCTCTTCCTCGCCGCCGATGTAGGGGATCAGGTTATCCACCATCTCGGGCCAGCGCTCAAAGGTCTTGCCGGCGCCGGAGATAGCCTGGTAGGTGCACACCAGCACCTTGTCGATGCCATACTTCAGCAGGGGATGCAGGGCGGGGGCGTAGGACTGGATGGAGCAGTTGGACTTTACAGCAATGAAGCCGCGCTTGGTGCCTAGACGCTGACGCTGAGAAGCGATGACCTCCAGGTGCTGGGGGTTCATCTCGGGCACCACCATGGGCACGTCGTCGGTCCAGCGGTGGGCGGAGTTGTTGGACACCACGGGGCACTCGGCCTTGGCGTAGCGTTCCTCCAGGGCGCGGATCTCGTCCTTCTTCATATCCAC
Source organism: Flintibacter sp. (assembly GCF_046973065.1). Lineage (NCBI taxonomy): Bacteria > Bacillati > Bacillota > Clostridia > Eubacteriales > Flintibacter > Flintibacter sp. The sequence goes on from NZ_JBKVXZ010000039.1 coordinate 5,679, forward strand.
GGCGCAGAACACGAAGTCCACCATGCCGGCGATCTTCTCTACATCAGCGGCGGCGTCCATCACCACGATGTCCTTGGCCTCGGCGGGGATGGGGGTCTTCATGGCCCAGCGGTTGGCTACGGCGTCCTCGTAGCGCTGACCGGCAGAGCGGGGAGAGGCGGCGATGGCAGTGAGCTGGAACCAGGGATGGTTCTCCATCAGGGTGACAAACCGCTGGCCTACCATGCCGGTTCCGCCGATGATACCTACTTTATACTTTTTCATAGCATTCTACCTCCACAACAGCACAGGGTATTCTATGTCCCGCGCGTAAGATAAATGAATTGATCCTGCCCAGATATTGGCCCGGGTAAAAAAATAAATCAGCGGCTTTTCAAGCGGCTGATTTTGTACTATAATGACGACTGTGGTTTGGACGCACCGCAGCCGGCAAAATATTCACAAAAGCAGACAGCGCTCCACCTGGGCAGCCCGCCCAGATGACAGTCACAGGGCTGTTAACCAAGCGACCAGAGCCCCCTTCCTCCGGCAGAAGGGACCCTTCGGCGGCCTTCCCTTTGGACATGGCTCAGACGGGAACCGGCTCCCTAGCCACGCTTACTCATGTCAGCCGCGCCTCTATCTTGCAGAATTTGAATTTATCCTACCATCTTTCCTGGTAGGTGTCAAGGGAGCGCATGGGAAGAATTAGAGAAATGGGGTTTACCATGAAAAGAATATTTATGCAACTTGCCGCAGTGGTTCTGGCTGTGGCCGTGGCGGTGCCTATGGCGGCCCCTGCCCGGGCCGCCCGGAACGATGAACTCACCCTGCGGGTGGGGCTGGCCTACGGCAGTAGCGCCCTGGTCAGCGCCAACCTGGAGAATAACACCGGCTACGGCTCCGGGTACCGTTTTGGATATTACGACAGCGATCTGGACTTTGTGGAGCTGGGCCGCACCAGCTCCAGCGTTACCAAGCTGACCATGGTCAAGGCTCAGAATATCTGGGTCAGCGGCACCAGCTACTCCACCTCTGACAATGGGGGAGAGCTGATTGGCTGCTACCATGTACAGATGCCGGGATCCTATAACAGCTACAATGCCGCCTATTCCGAAGCGTCGGACTACTCCGACGGCTTTGTGGCCTGGATCGACGGAGCGTATCAGGTTCGTGTGGGCGCCTATGAGACCAAGGCGGAGGCCGAAAGCCGGGCCAGCAGTCTGGGCGGCACCGTGGTGGGCACCAGCTCCTATGCCGTCAACGTGACCCAGACCGGCAAGGCGAAGATCCTGTTCCAGTTTGACGGCGGCTCTTCCACAGCCCTTGGTATCATGCCCGACGTCACCGGAGCAGGGGAGACCCGCACCTGGTTCAAGGGTTACCGCTACCCCGGCGGGTTCCGCTATGAGCGGGTAAACGGGGGAAATCTCACCGTGGTGAACATCGTGGACATGGAGGACTACCTTATTGGAGTTGTGCCCTATGAGATGAGCGACAGCTGGCCTCTGGAGGCGCTGAAAGCCCAGGCTGTGTGTGCCCGCAGCTATGCCTACAACTCCCTCAACCACCACAGCAACTACCATTTTGACATCTGCAACGGCACTGACTGCCAGGTCTACTACGGCTATGGCGGCGGAAGTACCTATAACTCCAACGCCGCCCGGGCGGTAGAGGAGACCGCCGGGGTGTATGCCAAGTACAACGGCAAGGTGATCGAGACCTTCTACTCTGCCAGCCACGGCGGAGCCAGCGAGAGTGTGTATAATGTGTGGGGATCTTCTCTGAGCACCTACCCCTATCTGTGCGGTGTGAAGGACCCCTATGAGGCCGACACCGCCTCCATGAATCCGTACTCCTCCTGGACGGTGTCCTACACCACATCGACCCTGACCCAGCGCCTGCAATCCAAGGGGTATGGTACCGGCACTTCGGTGGCTTCCCTGGATCTCACCTACTCCGATCTGGGCAACGTGATCGCCGTCAAGGTGAACTATGCCAACGGGCAGAGCAACACCTTCAAGCCCACCAACATGCGCAGTACCTTCGGCATCAGCTCCATCCGCTTCCAGGTTAACAGTTCTGGCAGCGGAAGTGGAGGGACCTCTGACGGTTCCCTGCCGGTGAATGGCTCCGGGTCTCTGCCCGAGCAGGACAGCTACTACGTCATCAGCGGCAGCGGCACGGTGGGCAAGACCGACCGGGAGGATCTGTATGCCATCTCTGGCAGCGGCAGCGTGGACTCGGTCACCTCGTCCTCCGGCGGCGGCTCCAGCGTGACAGAGGGCAACGTGGTCCATGTTACCGGCAGCAGCTACGTCTTTGAGGGCAGCGGCAACGGCCACCAGATCGGCATGAGCCAGTGGGGCGCCTACGCCATGGCCAAGCGAGGCTTTACTTACGACGAGATCATTACCTTCTATTTCCCCGGCACCACCGTGGGATAAGAATATTTTAGAGAGAAAGGCGAATACCAAATTGAAGACCTCAGATTTTGACTTTTACCTGCCCGAGGAGCTCATCGCCCAGACCCCTCTGGAGCGGCGGGATGCCTCCCGGCTTCTCACCCTGGACAAGCATACCGGGGCAGTGGAGCACCACCATTTCTATGAGCTGCCCCAGTTCCTCCGCCCGGGGGACTGTCTGGTGCTCAACAACTCCCGGGTTATTCCCGCCCGGCTCATCGGCCACCGTCCTACCGGCGGTGTGTGCGAGGTGCTGCTGCTGGTAGACAAGGGGGACAAGTGCTGGGAGTGCCTGGTGCGCCCTGGCCGTAAGCTGAAACCTGGCGCCCAGGTGATCTTCGGCGACGGTACCGAGCTCACCGCCACCATCGAAAAGGAACTGGACGACGGCAAGCGCCTGGTTCGCTTCCACTACGAGGGCATTTTCCTTGAAATTCTGGAACGGCTGGGCAAGATGCCTCTGCCGCCCTACATCAAGGCCGAGCTTCAGGACAACGAGCGGTATCAGACGGTCTACTCCAAAGTGGTAGGCTCCGCCGCTGCCCCCACTGCCGGGCTCCATTTTACCCCGGAACTGCTGGAAAAAGTCCAGGAGATGGGTGTCAAGGTGTGCTACGTTACCCTCCATGTGGGCCTTGGAACCTTCCGTCCGGTCAAGGCGGAGGACATCCAGGACCACGAGATGCATTCGGAGTACTGTATGATCTCCCAGGAGACGGCGGACGTCATCAATGAGACGAAGAAAAACGGCGGTCGGGTCATCTGTGTGGGTACCACCTCCTGCCGTACCATCGAGTCCTTTGCCGCCGAGGACGGCACCATGACCGAGCGTTCCGGCTGGACCAACATCTTCATCTATCCGGGCTACCGCTTCAAGGTGCTGGATGCCCTTATCACCAACTTCCATCTGCCTGAGTCCACCCTCATCATGCTGGTATCCGCTCTGGCAGGCAGGGAGCACGTGCTGGCGGCCTATGAGGAGGCGGTGCGGGAGCGCTACCGTTTCTTCTCCTTCGGCGATGCCATGTTTATCTCATAAATAAAGGAGTTTTTTTGTGTTTGAAATAATCAAGCAGGAGGGCCGCGCCCGCCGGGGCGTGTTTACCTGCCCTCACGGCACGGCCCAGACCCCGGTGTTCATGAACGTAGGCACCCAGGGGGCCATCAAGGGGGCGGTATCTGCCCACGACCTGAAGGACATCGGCTGTCAGATCGAGCTGTCCAACACCTATCATCTCCACCTGCGCCCCGGCGATAAGGTGGTCAAGGAGCTGGGGGGACTTCACAAGTTTATGGACTGGGACGGCCCTATGCTCACCGACAGCGGCGGCTTCCAGGTGTTTTCCCTGGCCTCTCTGCGGAAGATCAAGGAGGAGGGCGTCCATTTCTCCTCCCACATCGACGGGCGGAAGATTTTCATGGGCCCTGAGGAGTCCATGCAGATCCAGTCCAACCTGGGCAGCGACATCGCTATGGCCTTTGACGAGTGCATTGAGAACCCCGCTCCCCGGGAGTACGTGGAGCGCTCCATTGCCCGCACCACCCGGTGGCTGGAGCGGTGCGTCATCGAGCACAAGCGGCTCAATGAGCAGCCTGACTGCGTCAATCCCGGGCAGATGCTCTTCGGCATCAACCAGGGAGGCACCTACCCCGACCTGCGTATCCAGCACATGGAGGATATCGCCAAGTTGGACTGCGACGGCTACGCCATCGGCGGCTTGGCGGTGGGAGAGCCCACCCAGGTGATGTACGACATCATTGACGCTGTGGAGCCCCACATGCCGAAGGACAAGCCCCGCTACCTCATGGGCGTGGGCACACCCTCGAATATTATCGAGGCGGTGGCCCGGGGTGTGGACTTCTTCGACTGCGTCATGCCCGCCCGCAACGCCCGCCACGGTAAGCTCTACACCTGGAAGGGTACCATCAACATCAAAAACGAGAAGTACAAGCTGGACACCCGCCCCATTGACGAGACCTGCACCTGTCCTGCCTGCCAGCACTTCTCCCGGGCCTACCTGCGCCATCTGGTGACGGCGGGGGAGATGCTGGCCATGCGCCTGGCGGTGCTGCACAATCTGCACTTCTATAATGAGCTCATGCAGCGCATCCGGGACAGCCTGGACAACGGCACCTTTGAAGAGTTCCGGGCCACTTACTCCGGTATGCTGGACCGTCCCTGCCAGGAGGGGTAAAAAAACCGGGCAAAATTGGGAAAAGGACTTGTCAACCCAGGGCAAATCCGCTATAATGACACATAACGCGTCAAGCGAACCTGCTTGGAAGAGCAAGATTTTGGAGGGAACAATATGGACTACAGTTGGATTGTAATGCTGGTGCTCATGTTCGCCCTGCTTTACTTCTTTATGATCCGCCCCGAGAATAAGCGGAAGAAGGAAGCCGAGAACCTGCGCAACTCCCTGGCGGTGGGCGATGAGATCACCACCATCGGCGGTATGACCGGCACCGTGTGCGCGGTGAAGGAGAACACCATCGTGTTCGAGACCGGCGCTGACCGCGTGCGCATCGAGATCACCAAGTGGGCCGTCTCCACCAAGAACGGCCAGAGCACTCAGGCTACCCGCTGAGTACTCACCATAGCATAAAGCTGACCCTCCCCGCATAGTCTTCCACCAAGGAAGAACGCGGGGAGGGTTTTACTATGGCTGGAAAACGGGAAAAGAAGCGGGAGGATCCCATGGCGGTATGGCTGAGCACCATGTGTCGCCTGCTCAAAGGCGGTGCTCTGGCGGCGGCAACGGCGGCACTGGGATTGCTGGTGTGCGCACTGCTGGTGTCCGGCGGCGTGGTAGGGGAGAAGCTGATGGGCCGGGGCGTGCTGGCCATCTGTGTGGTGAGCAGCCTGACCGGCGGCTTGTTGGCTGTGCGCCGCCTGGAGCGGGGCACACTGCTGGCTGGCCTGGGGGTGGGAGTCATCCTGTTCTTGCTGCTGCTGACGGCGGGATTTCTCCTCTACGAGGAGGCGTCCCTGTCCAACGGCGGGGTGCCTATTCTGGTTGCATGCTGCTGCGGCGGGGCCATTGCCGGAGTGCTGGGAGGACGGCCCAGGAAAAAACGGAAAAGATAGATTGAAATGTGATTCAAGGTATGGTATAATGTCTTCAAACCTATAAGATTTAGGAGGAGATTCCAATGAAACACATTCAGACTCTCAATGGCGCTACTCTGAAGGCCAGCGCTGCCAAGGGCGGCTGCGGCGAGTGCCAGACCTCTTGCCAGTCCGCCTGCAAGACTTCCTGCACTGTGGCCAACCAGAAGTGCGAGAACCAGTAATATAAAAAGCGGCCTGAAAGGGGCAGGCGTTTGGCCTGCCCCTTTTTATGCCCTGAGCCCCGTGAGGATGGGAGGGGCGGCCATAGAAAGGATTTTGGATCATGGTACATACCTTTACCGCCCTGGGCCAATACCTGGCGGCGGATGTAAACAGCGGCGCGGTCCATGTGCTGGACCGTATGGGCTACGACCTGCTCTCCAAGGTAGAGGGGCCCATGGGGGAGAAGTGTCCCCAGGAGCTGAAGGATCAGCTGTCTCAGTATGAACCCCAGGAGCTGGACGAGCTGTGGGAGGAGCTGCGCGGCCTGCAGGAGCAGGGCCTGCTGTTCTCCAGCGACGACTACATTGATGCGGACAAGGCCATGGCGCTGCCCCGGCAGGCGGTGGTGAAGGCTCTGTGCCTGCATGTGTCCCACGACTGCAACCTGCGGTGTAAGTACTGCTTTGCCTCCACCGGCGACTTCGGCACCGGCCGGAAGATCATGGACTTTGAGACCGCCAAGCGTGCCATCGACTGGGTGGTGGCCAAGTCCGGCAAGCGGCGCAACATCGAGGTGGACTTCTTCGGCGGTGAGCCTCTCATGGCCATGGACACCGTGAAGAAGACCGTAGAGTACGCCCGGTCCCTGGAGAAGGAGCACGACAAGGTGTTCCGCTTCACCATCACCACCAACGGCGTGCTCCTGAACGACGAGAACATCGAGTACATCAACCGGGAGATGTCCAACGTGGTCCTCTCTCTGGACGGCCGTCCCGGCGTCAACGACCACATGCGTCCCACCGTCAACGGAAAAGGAAGCTATGAGGTCATCGTGCCCAAGTTCCAGAAGCTGGTGGCCGGCCGGGGCACCAAGGACTACTACGCCCGTGGCACCTTTACCCGGGAGAATCTGGACTTTGGCGAGGATGTCAAGCACCTGGCCTCTCTGGGCTTCCGCAGCGTGTCGGTGGAACCTGCCAGCGGTCCCCTGGACGATCCCTTCGCCATTAAGGAGGAGGATCTGCCTCAGGTGAAGGCGGAGTATGAGAAGCTGGCTGGGGAGCTCATGGGCCGTAAGGACGTGAACTTCTTCCACTTTAACGTGGATCTCAAGCAGGGCCCCTGTGTTATCAAGCGGTTGCGCGGCTGCGGTGCGGGCTGTGAATATGTTGCCATCACCCCCGACGGAGACATCTACCCCTGTCACCAGTTTGTGGGGAAGGAGGAGTACCGCATGGGCAGCGTGTATGACGGCTCCTTCAACATGGAGATCTCCGGCAAGTTTGCCGACCAGAACATCTATACCCGTCCCGCCTGCCGGGAGTGCTGGGCCCGGTTCTACTGCAGCGGCGGCTGCTCCGCTTCCAACCTGTTGGTCAACGGTGACATAAGCCAGTCCAATGAAGTGGCCTGTGAAATGGAGCGTAAGCGTCTGGAGTGCGCCATTGCCATGAAGGCCATCACTGTAGGCATGGGTGAAAATGGAAATACAAACGGTAATTATACCAACTGTAATCAGTGCGGCGACTGCCAATAATCGGAAAAACCTTGTAATCACAAGCTTTTCAGCTCGAAAAGCGGAATAAAGCCCCAAAATTTCGGCGGAGGTCTGCGACAACGGCCTCCGTCGAAAAAATTTAATTTCCAAAGTAGACATAACGCAGTTTACATAAAAATGTTGCGAAAACGACATTTTTTGAGAAAATGCGGAAAAACACTTGCGTGAATCCTCTGTGAGGGATATATTAAGAATAAGGAAAGAAATGGCCGCAAACGCGGGACGCGCAGTCTATTTTTTTTGGCCCGCTCATAGGCTGAAACCAGAGAGGTGACAGCCATGAAGCGACGGGACATGATCGTTGATTTTCCACGGCCCCTGGTTCCCCTGGCCGCATTGAGCGCCTGTTTTCTTTTGGGCGGGGCTCTGGGCGCCGTTTTTGGGGGACTGATGAGTGAGACCAGCGCCCAGGAATTGGCCGACTATCTCAGCACCTATTTCACCCTGGCCCGGGAGGGCGGTGTGACAGTGGAGTTCTGGTCGGTAGCCTGGGAGCAGTTTCGTCTGTTAATAGCAGTCATTTTGTTGGGCCTTACTGCTCTGGGCGCAGCAGGTATCCCGTTGCTGTTCGGCGTGCGGGGGTTTTTGCTGGCGTTCTCTGTGTCGGGGCTGTGCCGGGTGTTTGGCGCTGCGGGGCTGGTACCGGCGCTGTTCCTGTTTGGCCTGCCGGCGTTCTTCTGGGCTCCTATCCTGTTCCTGACGGGAGGGCAGTGTCTGAACGGCGCCTGGGTACTGCTGCGGCGCCTGCTGTTGGAGAGCCGGGAACCATTGCCCTTTACCTCCGCTTACTGGGGGAGACTGGGGCTGTGGGCTGCGGCAATGATGGTGTGTGTGATGCTGGAGTATCTGGCCGCGCCGGTGCTTTTAAGCGCGGCGGCCAAGCTTGTGTTGTAGTGTGTTGTTTGAGAATTGAACGCGTTTGAGAGGGAGTTGTGCTTGTGTCTGAACTGCTGCACCTGTTTGAGGAGTATTTGACCACGGAGAAAAAGGCGTCGGCCAACACGGTGAGTTCCTATCTGCGGGACATGCACCAGTTTGAGACGGCCATGGCGGAGCAGGACCTGGAGCTGACGGAACTGGCGGTCCAGGATGTGGAGCTCTACGTGGACGGCTTGACCCGGAAGGGAAAGTCCGCCGCCACCGTAACCCGGTCGATTGCCTCCATCAAGTCCTTTTATAACTGCATGATTGCCTTGGGGATCATGGACCGCAATCCGGCCAAGGATGTGGTGGCCGCCAAGGTAGAGCGCAAACTGCCTCAGATCCTCACCGGCAAGGAAGTGGAACTGTTTCTGGAGCAGCCCGACTGTTCCGACCTGAAGGGCTTCCGGGACCGGGCTATGCTGGAGCTGCTCTATGCCACCGGAATCCGGGTCAGCGAGCTCATCGCCCTGGATGTGGACGACCTGAATCTGCCCGCCGGGGTGCTCCACTGCGAAAGCAAGGGGCGGGAGCGAATCATCCCCCTGTACCACACCGCGATCCGGGCGCTCAGCGACTACATAACTCAGGTCCGGCCTCAGCTGGTGGAATCGCCGGAGGAGACCGCTCTGTTTGTCAACATGAGCGGTGAGCGGATGAGCCGTCAGGGCTTCTGGAAGCTCATCAAGCACTACCAGGAGAAGGCGGGGATCCAGAAGGACATTACTCCCCATACGCTGCGCCACTCCTTTGCCGCCCACCTGCTGGAGAACGGTGCGGATCTGCGCTCCATCCAGGAAATGCTGGGCCACGCGGATATCTCCTCCACCCAGATCTACTCCCGGCTGGTCAGCCAGAAGCTCAAGGACGTGTACCACAAGGCACACCCCAGAGCGTAACCAAACACAGACAGCAACCCCCGGCTTTGAAAAAAGCCGGGGGTTTTCTCTTGACAAGTTCATTCTACAAGCGTAGAATACAATTAGATTCTACAAATGTAGAAAGGAGGCGTGACCATGGATACCACGCGCAGATTGCCCGATGGGGAGCTGGCGGTGATGCAGGCCCTGTGGGACCTGGAGCCGCCGGTAACCAGCGGGGAGCTCCAGCAGCAGCTGAAGGAGAGCCACCCCATGGCGCTGACTACCCTGCTTACGGTGCTCACCCGGCTTGCAGACAAGAAGTTTGTGAAGATCGAGAAGGAGGGCCGCAGCAGCCGGTACTTCCCGCTCATCACGCGGGAAAGCTACCTGGCGGGCCAGAGCCGGCGGTTTCTGGACCAGCTGTGCGGAGGCAGTCTCTCCGCCTTCGCGGCGGCCCTGTGTGACAGCGGCCTGACCCGGGAGGAGTTGGACGAGCTGCGGGACCTGCTGGAGAGGGGGACGCTATGAGCGACCGCATGTGGATTGTGCTGATGGCTCTGTGTATTGGCGTAGTTACTGGCCTGGATGTACTTGCCTATGCGCGAAAGGGCGTGCGGCGGGACTGGGTTCGGGACACCCCCAGAAACGGGGGATGGAATCTCCCAATGATCATCGTATTCTTGCTGTCTTTGTCTTTGTTTACGGGACTGGCGGGAGATTGGAGCGCTTCGTTTCGTGTATTTGGTTGGCTGTCAGTGATATTTCTTCAAATCAGCTTATATTTTCTCCTGCTGGCCCTGACTCTGCCTCTGCTGCGCCGGTATTTCCGGGCAGAGACCTGCGCCATACTGTGGATCGTGCCCAATTACCTTTATATGGGGGTATTTAATCAGGCACTCCTTGCGCACCCCCGATGGATCATTCCCTTGCCGATCAAGTTTATCCAGGGAGTGGCCCTGATTTGGCTGGCGGGTGTGGTTGGTGTACTGGGCTGGAAGATCCTGTCCCATCTGCGTTTCCGCCGGTGGCTGCTCCAAGGGGCAGAGAAGGTCACCGATCCGGAGGTGCTGGCCGCATGGCAAGGAGAATTGCTTCAGGTGGGGGAGAAGGAGTCGGAGTATATTCTGGTGACTTCCCCCCAGGTGACCACGCCTATGACCATCGGCCTGTTTTCCAAAAGTGTGCGGATGGTACTGCCCCGGCGGCACTATACCCCGGAGGAGCTGAAGCTCATTTTCCGCCACGAACTGGTGCATATTGGACGCAGGGATGCCTGGAGCAAATTCTTTCTGGTGTTCTGCACCGCTCTGTGCTGGTTTAACCCCCTCATGTGGCTGGCCATGAAGAAAAGCTCGGAGGATCTGGAGCTTAGCTGTGACGAGGCGGTGGTGGTATCTCTGAATGAGGGAGAGCGGCGGTGGTACGCCGATCTCATCCTGCGCACGGCGGGAGACGGGCGGGGCTTTACCACCTGCTTGTCGGCTTCGGCCTCTGCCTTGCGTTACCGGCTGAAAAATGTTGTCCGCCCGGCCCGAAAGCATGTCGGCGCCCTGTTTGTGGGGGTTGTAGCGTCTCTGCTATTTCTCACCTGCGGTCAGGTGGGTCTTGCCTACGGTATGGGCACAGGGGAAGCATACATTTATCAGAACGAGGCCGAGAGCATCTCTTTGGCCAAAGTGACGCAAACCAAAGAAGAAGCACGTAAGGTGATCCAATGCCGGGACGAGGAGGCGCTGACAGACTATTTATCTTCCTTGACCCTGTATCAGGCAGTGGGAACCTATGACTGTGACAGCGAGGAGGAGCAGCTTTCCCTGACCTACAATACCTCCCAGGGCACCCTGGGCGTGATTTTGTGGGAGAACTATGTAAGAGTGATGCCGTCCTGGGAAAAGGACCTGAAGGAACAGGATTATTACGTGTCCGGCGGACTGGACTGGGAGAAGCTGGACGGGCTGTTTAACTGGTAGCAAGGCGGGATGGCCAACGGCTGAAGGAGACCGGTTATGAATCTCACATACCGCTTGGAGAAGGGGGTGCTGTGAATATGTTGCGCATTATGATTGCGTTCATCTTGGGCGGGACCTTTGCCTGGATGACCTTTTCCCGTCCAGAGGAAGCTGAAGATCCGGAGGGGAAAGGACCGCGGTATCGGCCCTACCTGAACGGGTGGCTGATGTCGGGCTATATGACTACCCTCCTGGTGGGCTCGCTGATAGTGAGCGGATGGCGCGGATGGGATGAGGTGAGCTGGGGCGTTATCACCTGGATCTTGGTGGCCTTTCTCCACATAAGTCTATATTTTATCCTGCTGTTACTGGCCCAGCCCCTCCTGCGCCGGTATCTCCGGGCGGGAAGCTGCGCTCTGCTGTGGCTCACGCCAAACTACCTCTACTTGGCCATGAACTCCAGCATGATAACTCCGCCCAAGTGGGTGATCTCCCTGCCCCAGGGGTTGGTGGAGAGGTTGGCAGCGGTATGGCTGGCGGGCGCGCTGGTGGTGCTGGGATGGAAGATTTTCTCCCATCTCCGGTTCCGCCGGTGGCTGCTCCGGGGGGGCGGAGGAGGTGTCTGACCCGGCGGTGCTGGCGGTGTGGCAGGCGGAAGTAGACCGGGCGCGGGAGAAAAAGCCCAAGTTTCGCCTGGTGACCTCACCTCAGGCCTCCACGCCCATTACCATCGGCCTGTTTTTCAAAAGCGTGCGGGTGGTGCTGCCCCAACGGCACTACACCCCGGAGGAGCTGAAGCTCATCTTCCGCCACGAACTGGTGCATATTGGCCGGGAGGATGCCTGGAACAAGTTCTTTGTTACATTTTGCATTGCCATGTGCTGGTTTAACCCCTTCATGTGGCTGGCCATGGGGCGAAGCTCGGAAGACCTGGAGCTCAGCTGCGACGAGACGGTGCTGAGCAGTCTGGGGGAGGGGGAGCGGCGGCAGTACGCCGAACTTATCCTGCGTACCGCAGGAGACGGTCGGGGCTTTACCACCTGTCTGTCCGCCTCGGCCTCGGCCCTGCGCTACCGGCTCAAGAGCATTGTCAAGCCGGGCAAAAAGATCTCTGGCGCTCTGCTGGTGGGAGTGGCCTTTATCCTGCTGTTTGTCTCCTTTGGGCAGATCAGCTTGGCCTACGAGGCGGGCACAGGGGAGAGCGCCATCTATCGTGGGATGGTTCATGAGGTTTCCCTGCGGCAGGTCCGGCGGGATGAGAACGGCAGGTTCCGGGAGGAACTGGAGTGCCGGGATGAGGGGGCCCTGACCGACTACCTGACCTCTCTGCCTCTGTCGGAAATAGTGGATGGCGGCGACGATTTCTATGGGCAAACGGGGGAGCAGATCGTCCTGCTGTACGATGCCCCGGAGGATATCCTGTCCGTGATACTGTGGGACGACTACATCAAGGTGGTGCCCTTCTGGGAGAACCGTGCGTACTATTACCATGTGTCCGGTGGGCTGGACTGGGGAAAGCTGGACCAGCTGCTGGGAGAGCCCGCTTAAACCGGTGTGCATCCGGAATTCAAAAGAAGACCACCCGCTGGGCGGGTGGTCTTCTGGTATATAATAAACATCCGGCCGCCTCGATACAGGCGGCCGGATGTGTTTTTATAGTGCGGCGCTGGGCAAGTGCTCCACAAAGCCCTGAATCTGGGCGTGGGAGGTCAGCTGGGACAGCTGATCCAGGATGGCCTGGCGTTGTTGGGGAGTGCAGCTGTCATAGAAGCGGGAAGACTGGGGGTACTGCCGCAGCAGAGCTCCAAAGGACTCCATCTGATGGGTTGTTTGATCCATGGTATCACCTCGGCCTTAGTATGCCGGGAAAGAGAAAATTCTATCCACTCTTGGGCAGGTTACGGAATTACCAGCATCATGCCGGCCAGATTGCCGTTAGTATCTTTCAAGGGTGGGTAATCCAAAGACCAATGATCCAGTACATTGACCGGCACGGTAAGCACGCCGTCCTCCAGGGAGATATACTGGGGATAAACTTTATAGTCCGAGTCTGGGGAAATTGGGTCTGAGCGAACTTCATAGCTTAGCTCCACCGTCTCGCCGTTTACCTGGTAGCAGCTCTCTCCCACCGTCATGGTGAGAGTAACTCCGCGGTAGGTAGCGGTGGCAGTTTGCGTAGATTCGTCCCATCGATAGTCCGCCCCCAGCTTTTGGCACAGCTCTTCCACCGGGAAGCGGAAGAGATGGTTTTCCCCCGGAATGATTTCAGTACAGGTGAAGGGATAGAGATTTTCGGGCACATCGGCAGGGGAGGGGGCAGAGCCGTCCAGGGGGAACTCCACATCGCCCAAGATGATGGAAGCCACTTGGTCCACGTCCACCGGGGTGTCGGTCTGGTAATGTACTCGGTACAATGGATCGGCAAGGTCCTTGATGCGGCTGGCATGGTCCAAAAAGGTATAGCCCAGTTGCATCCGGGTCAAGATTTGTCCATCCTTCATGCGGAAGAAGATTGCGGCAGGATTATCGGCATCTCGCTGCTCATCCCAGTAGGTCCCTACATAGGCGATACTAGTGGGTGAGAGCTCCAGGGACTGGACAAATACCGTCAGCCCACCCGGATATTCCGGCTGTACATCCCGGTCAATGGTGAGCTGGATGGTCTCCATGGCTGTGTCCGTGGGGATCTCGACCGCGTATTCTTTGCCCATAAAGCCCAACCAGAAAAGAACCGGGCCGGTGCCCATCTTGTGGTCGGCATCCATGAGGGAGATCTTCACCTGCCAGGAACGGCTGGTATCCGATGGGGCGGTGAGTCCCTGGTATTGGATACCGGAAACGTTGGTTCCACTGTCCGCAAAGGCTGCCCAGAAGGTGTCCGGACCGGCGGAGCCATTGGCCATCAAAGAATCCACCATCTCCTGGCCCCAAACCTCACGGTGGCTCTCGGCAATGACTTGATTGCTTTTCAGGTCCTCCACGGCCTGGTCGTTCAGCCCCTCCACGGTGATGACCGCATAGAGAGTTTGGCTGTCACACACAGCGCTGTCCACCGTCAGCCGGTAGTCCTGATTTTCCGCGCTGCCTACGGCGGTCTGGACATAGGGCTCCACCTGGCTGGTGTCGCCGTGGAAGAATGCCTCCAGTACGCCGGAGCGGTAGGCCACAGCAAAGGCACTTCCGGTCATGAGTACCGCCGCGGCGGCCAGTGCGGCCCCAATCCGCCAGTTTCGCTTTTTCGGCTGCTTTGCCCGGGATTCCAGGGCCGTTAAAATCCGCTGCTCTGCCTGAGGGGGGAGATGGAGCTGATCCATGGCCCGATTATAGTCCTGTTTCATAGTATCCCTCCTGTTCCAAAGTTGCCTTCAGGTTCTTCCTGGCCCGATGCAGACGGGTGGTTACTGCGCTCTGGCTGGTGTGCAGCATCTGGCCGATTTCTTCGGTGGAGAACCCTTCGTAATAAAAAAGATAGAGTACCGCCCGGTCTGTGGGCCTCTGCTTCATCACATGGGTCAGCAGAGGGGTATATTCCGGTGCAGCTACCGCCAACGCCTCATCCAGGGAGACGGTGGAACGCCGGCAAAGCCTGCGGTGCAGGCTGCGGCATTCGTTGGCCGTCACCTGGAGCAGCCAGGCCCGCTCCTTTCCCGGCACCAGCTCCGACTGTTTTTCCATCAGCTTGAGAAATACCGTCTGAGTTACGTCCTCCGCATCCGCAGCGGAACCGGTCAAGGACAGGGCCAGCCGGTAGACGGCATCTTTATATTGATGGAACAGCCGCAGAATCTCTTCCATGTTCTGCGCTCCTTTCCTCATTTTGAGATCTCACTTATATAACGCGCCGGCGGGCCGGTTTGTCACAGGAAGAAAGATGATTTTCTGATGTTCATTATACTGCGCGGAACGAGACGTGGAAATCCGGACAGCAGAAACGCGGGGAAATAGAGCTTGACCGCCGGCACAGACCTTGGCATACTATACTCGTTGAAAAAACAGCCCGGCGGAAGGACCGGGCGTGGTATAACGGGGTGTGCCCACTGGGGACACCGGGGAGGCAGAACGATGAATGGATATGTTGCAGCGGGAGCCGTATTGCTGATTTTGCTGGCGGCAGCTCTGCTGAGCCGATGGCGCACCGAGTGTACCATCAAGCGGCTGGATGAGATGCTCACCGACGCCATGGAGGGACGGTTCTCTGAGACCAACTTTGACGAGAGCCGTCTGTCCGCGCTGGAGTGCCGTCTTGGGCGGTATCTGGCGGCCAGTGACCTGTCAGCCAGGAATTTGCAGGAACAGAAAGATCAGATCAGTGCTCTGATCTCCGATATTTCCCACCAGACCAAAACTCCGGTAGCCAACTTGCAACTGTATGCTCAGCTGCTGGAGGAGCAGCCCCTCACCCCGCAGGGAAAGGACTGCGCCAAGGCCATCTCGGTCCAGGCAGAGAAGCTCCAGAACCTGATCGAGGCGCTGGTAAAGGCGTCCCGACTGGAGACGGGCATCCTGGTACTCCACCCCCAAAACGATGAACTGGGGCCGGTGGTTGCCCGGGCGGCGGCCCAGTATGCTCCCAAGGCTTGGGACAAGGAAGTTTCCCTTACCGTGGTTCAGGGGGAGGGCCAGGCGGTTTTTGACGCGAAGTGGACGGAGGAGGCTCTGTGCAACCTGTTGGACAACGCCGTCAAGTACACCCCGTCCGGCGGCTCCATACGGGTGGAGGTTCAGAACTACGAGCTCTTTTCCGCGATCCAGGTCTCAGATACCGGTCCCGGCATCCCGGAACAGGAACAGGCTGAAATCTTTGGCCGTTTCTGCCGTGCCTCCGGGGCGTATCAGCAGGATGGGGTGGGCATCGGGCTCTACCTGACCCGGCAGATCGCCCAGCACCAGGGCGGCTATGTAAAGGTGGAGAGCGTTCTGGGAAAGGGAAGCACGTTCTCGCTGTACCTGCCCCGGGAAAAGCCGAAGAAAAAGAGTGTCGGAGCACGAAACCAGAGATAAAAAAGAAGGAGCGTTCTCTCTGCACAGGCAGAGAGGACGCTCCTTCTATATTTGTGCTGTGTTTATTGATCCAAAACGGAGAGTTTCAGAACATCCGGACGGGCATAGTGGCCGCAGGGATCAAATTCCATCCGGCTCATAGGCACTGCGGACATATCCAGCTGGGCCAGGATGATCTCCTCCTTATCCCACACAGGCTGGGTCACATAGTGGCCATAGGGGTCAACGACACAGCTTCCGCCGCGGCAAACCACTTCATCCAGGACGTCGATATGCTCCAGAGGAGAGAGATTTTTGGGGTACATGTCCCGGGTGAAGTACATGTTGCAGTTGATAAAGTAGCATCGTCCCTCCAACGCAATATGGCGGATGGTGCTCTGCCACTCTTCGTTATCATTGGTATTGGGGGAGATGTAAAGGGTCACGCCCTTTTGGGACAAAGCCACACGGGCCAGCGGCATGTAGCTCTCCCAACAGATCATGCTTCCGATGGGACCCCAGGGCGAGTCGGTAACAGGGAAGAAATTCCGGTCGGCATCGCCCCACACGACCCGCTCCGCGCCGGTTGGTTTCAGTTTGCGGTGTACGGCATCCAGCCGTCCGTCCGGGGTAAAGACAAGATTGGTGTTGTAGAGCGTTCCGGTCATCCCATCCCGCTCGGAAACGCCGATGCTCACGTAGACGCCGTGCTGTTTGGCGGCTTGAGCGAGCCGGTCGGTCTCTTCCCCGGGGACAACAATGGAATTGTCGTAGTAAGCCTTCCAGTCCTGTCTGCCTGCTTCCTCCCGGTGGCCCACGGTAAAGCCGTAGGTCATCCCATAGGGGTAACCGGGGATGAAAAGCTCCGGAAATACGATGAGCTCGGCTCCCATTTCAGCGGCCTTTGCGATCAGATCCAAGGCTTTTTCCACGCAGGACTGCCGCTGAAACATAACAGGCGCAGCCTGAACCACGGCAAGTTTACAGGTCTCTTTCAAATCTTTCATGCGGTTGCTCCTTTCAAGTCGCTTCAGGGACAGCTTAAGTCGGTTTCCCCGGTCATCAGGTGTAAGATCACCCGGTCCGTGTCACGCATACCTTCCCGTGCCGCATAGCCAAAGTTTTGAATGGTGGCCTCGGGAGAGGCGTCCACCAAGCCCTCCCCGGCGGGGAAGCGATAACCCTGATGCACCAGATCCAGAGACAGCCACGCGCTTTGCAGTCCTGCGGCAATTTTGGCCGCACAGCTGGCCTTGGCCCCATCGCAGAGAATGCCGCCTGCAATGGCCAGCGTGTTGGTGAGGCACCAGGCGACCTCTTGTTCCGAGCACCCCTGGAGCCAGGCAATGGCTGCTCCCGCCGCGCTGGCCGCGCTGATGGCGCCACAGCAGGCAGAGAGCTTCCCGATGTATTTCTTTTGGTGAATAGCCAGAAGGTTGCTTACGGCCAGGGCACAGAAGAGCTGCTCCTCGCTGCAATTCTGGCTGCGTGCATAGGCGATCACAGGGACAGAGACGGTGATGCCCTGGTTGCCGCTGCCGGAGTTGATGACCACCGGCAGGGCACAGCCGTTCATGCGGGCGTCTGAGCCTGCCGCTGCAGCGGCGCAGCAAGAGATACGCCAGTCCGAGGCATTTCCGGACTGACACAGGGTGCGTCCCACACTGGCGCCGTACGGTCGGGAAAGGCCCTCTTGGGCAATGGCCCAGTTGCAGTCGCACTGCTGCAGCAGCTGCTGCTTCAAATAGGGGAGGGACTCTGTCTCAGCATACTCCAAAATACTGTGGACGTCCAGGTACTGCTGTGCCAGGGCGCTGGTATCCTGCTGAGGGTCGGGCTCCTTTTTATAGAGGACCTGGCCGTTTTTCTCTTTTTTTACCAGGTTGGTGTGGGAATCCTGAATTGCGACCACGGCGGTATCCGGACCGGCAGAAGCGGTGATCTCAATGTAGAGATTGGGTACGCCTTCGGCAAGAAAGTATTGACACATCCCCTGGCGGCGCAGTTCCATAGCCTGCTCCAGTTCGCTGGGGCCGATCACACTGAGTACCTCCAGTTCCAGGTCGCTCCGGCCGCTGACCGCACCCAGAATGGCGGCAGTATCAATGCCTTTTTCACCGCCGGAATTGGGGACGGTGGCCCCCTTTACATTTTTTATAATGTTTCCGCTGCACCGCACCGTAAGCTGCTGGGGAAAGACGCCAAGCAATTCCCGGGCAAGGGCTGCGGTGTAGGCCACGGCAATGGGCTCGGTGCAGCCCATGGCCGGGCGCAGCTCATCTTCTAAAATTTTGCGGATAGCCTGAACTTGGATCGGTTCCATAATGCTCTCCTTTAAGCTGGTGTGTAAAATGGGAATAAAAATGCCCCGCTCATGCTGACGCGGGGCGTGAAAATCAGAGATCACTCCTGATACAGAGGCAGGTAGGTATCGGTCAAATCCTGCAGACCCATGTCGTTCATCAGCTGTTTGATGCTGTACATGGAATCAACGTATCCAAGGGTGGAGCCCGTTTCGTGGATGGTGCGGAAGAGATTGCAGTAGGCCTGGGCCGCCGCTGTGACCGAGGCAACGGGATAAAGGCCAATGCGGTAGTTCAGCGCCTTGATCTGCTCAAGGGGAATTTTGGCACAGGCACCCTTCTCGTTCATATTGATCAGCAGAGGAATCTTAGCCTGAGCCGCCACCTGCTGGGCCTCCTCGTAAGACTTCAGACCGTCCACATAGGCGTAATCGGCGCCCAGCTCCGCGGCCCGGTTGATACGCCAGATGGCCTTGTCCAGATCATCGGTGATATTGGCGATGGTGCGGAACAGGATCACAAATTCGGGGGAGACTGCCTTGCGGATGGCGATAAGTTTGGGCTCCACATAGCGCCACTCATTGCACTCCTTGGAGGTGCAGGGGATGCTTTGGGGAAGCACCTGATCGTCCACCTGGATGCCTGCCACGCCGATGGTTTCAAAGGCGCGGGCGGTGTCAGCGGCGTGGATGGCGTTGCCAAAGCCGTTGTCGCCGTCAGAGAGAATGGGAATATTGACCGAATCTACGATGCGGCGCAGGGTATGAACTGCCTCGGTCAGATTGAAAAATCCAATGTCCGGCTTGCCCAGAGTGGCCATGGAAAATGCGCCGCCGGAGAAGAAAGCGGCCTGAAAACCTGCGTTTTCCGCCATTTTTGCGCTCAGACAGTCGTAAATGCCCGGCATCATCAGGTAGCTCTGCTGCTGCAAAGCCTGGCGAAGCTTCTGTGCATTTTGGTTCATGATAGACTACCTCCTTTGATAGCGTAGGGTTGGTTGAACTGAGAAAAGGTTTGATCAGAATACGAAGTACATCAGGTAGATCATCAGCAGACCCAGTACATAGAAGATCACGGTGAAGGGCAGGCCGACCTTGACATAGTCCTTGAAGTCGTATCCGCCGGTCTCTCATACCAGCAGGTTGGGGCCGGTGCCGAAGGGGGTGCAGAAGGCGGCGGAGGTGCCAAGAGCCACACACATAACCAGGGCGTGGGGATCTACATTACAGGTCTGGCCGATGAGAATGGCGATGGGGGTGAGGATTGCGGTGAGGGAGGTGCCCATCATAAACTGGGTGCCTACCACAGCCAGGGCAAAGGTGAAGGCCAGCACAGCGATGGGAGGAAGGTTGGAGAGGTTGGAAGACAGGGAGGAGATAATGTACTCCGCAGCGCCGGAGGAGGACATGGCAGTGCTCAGGGGGAAGATGCCGGCAACCAGGAACAGAGTGGATACGCTGAACTGCTTGACAGCGTCCTCTACACTGATGCAGCCGGTCAACACCACCAGAATGGCACCCACGGCAGCGGCCAGGTGCATTGCCAGCAGGCCGGAGGCCATGCAGTAGACAATGAAGAGGAACACCAAGGCAACAATGATCATTTTGGCAGGCTTGCGGTCAGCCAGGGCCACGTCCTTTTCCGTAGGAATGTCCCGCTCGGGCAGGAGCTTAATACCGAAGAAATACATGTACAGGAAACCGGCAATGGCGATAGGCAGACCCAGCGGGGTAAACTCGAAGAAGGTGAAGCCTTCCATACCGGCCTTCTCCAGAAAGCCCTGAGCCACCACGTGGTTGCCCGCGCCGATGAGGGTGAGAGTGCCGCCCACCGAGGCAAAGAAAGCCAGCGCCATATAGATGCGGGAGAGCTTCACGCCGGCCTTACGGCCCATGGCGCCGGAGATGGGGATCAGGCAGCCGGTGGTTCCGGTGTCGTTGAGGAAGGAGGACAGCAGCACAGCAACAAAGGAGGTACCAAGAATTACACCCTTTTCATTTTTACCGATGAGGCCGATGATTTTTTCACCGATAAAGTCGGCCAGACCGGTTTTAAAGATGGCGCCGCCTACTACCAGCAGGCTCATGAAGAAGATAACGGTGGTATTTGCGAAGTCACTGAAGGCGGTGGAGGCATCCAGCACGCCGGTGAGGGCCAGAACGGTGGGGATACATGCGCCGATGACAATGGGGTGAATGGGTTTCCAGATCAGAAGTACGATGACAGCGACAAAAACAACTAACGTAATGATTGCTTGGGTTGACATGGTATTCTCTCCTCTCAATTGCACGAATGTTGTGGGGTGTCGGTCAATTCAAGTAATCCATGGCCGCACGGCAGAAAAGCGCGGCGCCGGTGGTGATCGCCTCCTCATCAAAGATTATGTGGGCATTGTGCAGGGGCAGACGGCTCTGATCGGATTGGTTTGCCGTGCCGATCCGGAACATTGCGCCGGGAGCCAGGGTAAGGTAGCGTGCAAAATCTTCCGAGCCCATGGAAGGACGGGGAAGAAACGCGACCCGCTTTTCGCCAAGCTGTGCCTTGGCTGCCCGTTCCAAGATAGAGACTGCCTGGGCATCGCAGTCCAGGGCAGGCATGCCGTGTACATAATTTACCTCACATTCTGCACCCATTGCCTGGGCGCAGCTATGGCAGATGGTACGGATCCGCTCTTCTACCAAGGGCTGCATATGACCGTTTGCAATGCGAACTGTGCCGCCCATTTGGACCTCATCGGGAATGACGTTGGTTACCGTACCCGCCGACAGGGTGCCGATGGTGATGACCACCGACTCCAGGGGATCGATGGAGCGGGATACAATGGATTGAAGCTGCGTAATGATGTAGGCCGCCGTGACGACAGGGTCGATACTCTTGTGTGGATGGGCCCCGTGACCGCCCTTTCCTTTGACGCGGATATGCAGGGTATCAGAGGCGGCCATAAAGCTGCCCACGCGCAATCCCACCGAGCCGGCGGGGAGATCGGGCCAGCAGTGGGCGCCCAGAACCAGGTCAGGGGGATAGCGCTCCAGCAATCCGGAATCGATCACCGCTTTGGAGCCCTGACCAGTTTCCTCGGCAGGCTGAAAGAGCAGGATCACTCTGCCGCGCCGGGGCTGCTCCAGGGTAGAGAGGATGCGTGCGCACAGGAGAAGGGCAGAGGTATGGATATCATGTCCGCAGCTGTGTGGCACACTCCGGAATGTTGTGAGGCAAAGGGCAGAGCCGATTTTTCCTCCATGGGCAGAGCGTCGATGTCCGCGCGGAGGAGAAGGGTTTTTCCCGGTTCCTTTCCCTCCAGAATAGCTGCGGCACCGGTGGGAAGAGAATAGTCCTCCATGCAGCGTATGCCGTATTGTTCCAGTGTCTCCCGGATTACCCGGGTTGTGTTTGTTTCCTGCATGGACAGCTCAGGCGACTGATGCAGTTTTCTGCGAAGAGAAATGGCATCGCCTTTATAGCGGTCAAGCAGATCCTGAATCGGTTGGTTCAAGCAGATTACCCACCTTTCCTGTTTTGCAGAGAGGAAGCTTCCGGCCAAATCAGAAGTCCCCTTTGCAAGAATGGAGCTGTTTTGCTATAATGCACAAAATAAGAAGTTCGTGATTCAATAGTAACATGCACTCCGACCAGGAGGGAAATGAAAAAAGCGTGCATCGTAACACGTTTTTTGCATAGCATACGGAAAGATTGGAAGCTATCTTATGGATATTGAAAACATCAAATGTTTCATCAGTCTGGCGGAATGCCTGAATTTTACCAAGGCAGCGGAAAAGGAGCATACCACCCAGACGTCAATGAGCCGAAAGATCAACAGTCTGGAAAGTGAGCTCCATGTCACTTTGTTTCACCGGGACCGGCGCAGTGTAAAGCTGACCAGCGCGGGTACGGAATTTTATACCCAGGCCAAGAAACTGATTGAGTTATATGATCAGTCCGTTCAGACCGTGCAGAACATTCACTGCGGGTTGATCCGGGAACTGAAGATCGGTTTGGGCCTTTATGAGGATGCGTTGATCCAGTCGTATATTGACTCCTACATGGCACAAAATCCTTCTGTACGTGTGAGCTGCCTTCAGTTTCGCTATCATCAGCTGCTGGAACAGTTTCAGGAGAATATGCTGGATATTATCCTGACAAGTGATCAGTTCCTCAATGAATTGCCTCCCGGACAGGCGGAACAGTATCTCATCCATGATGCTCCGTGGATGATCGCCTTGAGCTGCCGCAATCCACTGTGTGAGCAGGAGCGGATTTCCCGGCAGCAGATGAGCGATCAGAACCTGGTCACCATGTATGAGGGCAGCATTTCTCAACTTTTTGACTACTACTGCCGCAACCTGCCGGTGCGTGGTTTTGTTCATGTCAATACGCTGAACACCAAGATCATGCTGGTGTGGGCCAATGTGGGCATTGCGCTGCTGCCCTCGTTTGTCCCTCTGCAGCAGTATCCGGGGGTTTGTTTTCGCCCTCTGGAGGAGGATTATACGCCGCGCAAATTTTATATTCTTTGTAAAAAGGACAATCCAAGCCAGGCGGTACATGATTTCGTGCGAAATTGTGCGAAAAGCCTGTACCCGCATGGCAACGGCTAAGAGAAAAGGAGCGATACTTATTCAAGCTTATATTCGAAACATGACAGGAGAGCAGTATCTGGCGGCCATTGCCAGAGAGCCGTCGGTTATCATTCCCACAGGGTCCTGTGAGATTTATGGCCCCCATCTTCCTATGGGCACGGATCTGCTGGCTGCTCAGGGGATTGCAGAACGCATTGCCCAACGTACCGGGTTTCTGATTGCGCCTGCCATAGAAATGGGGGAGTCCAGCGCCTTGAGTGCCTTCCCCTGCACCTTTGCCATGCCCCGCCATATTCTGGAGGATTACCTGGATTTTCTGGTGGGAAAACTGGTGTCCGACGGGGTCAAGCGCATCGTATTTCTCACCGGCCATGCCGGCAATGTAGACACGGTAAGCTATATTGCAAAGAAGTATCTGCATACCCATGGGCTTCAGTCATGCCAGATCGACTGGTGGCGTTTTGCACGCACACACAGCGATGGTATCCTCACCAACACGGGCAGCATGGCCCATGGACATGCCAGCGAGTGCGGCACCAGTGTCATGCTCCATCTCTATCCTGATTTGGTGGATCGCCGGAGTGCCCTTCCAGTCACGGTACCTACCGATGATGCCTTTCCCGATGTGATCCAGTACGCACCATTCTCTGCCAGAACAGAGAATGGGTGTATTGGCGCGGCGGCAGATGCCAGTGCGGAGAAGGGAGCGCAGTTGGTGGAGGTATGTGTGGAGCGGATCCTTGCCTATCTGGAGACTGTGTGGGACATTACTGTGGCCCCGGGAGACTAAAATATCTGTGTCATTATAACAATTGGCGGAGCAAGGAATTTTCCTTGCTCCGCCAATTACTACATAGGAATCAAGAATCTGCTTATGAAATTATCGGGAATCGGGAAGGGAAGAAAGACTCATTTGATGAAGGCTCCCGGCAAACACCTGGATTCCGGTTCCCTGCAAAGCGCGGGCAAACTGCTCTGCCTGTGCCCAGTCCGACCGGGATTCCACCTGGTTCAAAAACACCTGGCGGGCCAGACCTTCCCGGGCGATGGCAAGGGCGGCCAGCTCTGGGGTGACCAGGTCCTGGAGCTGCGCTCCGGTGAGGGTACAAAAGCGCTCCGGGCGGTGGACCGCCTGGGAGATAGGGGCGCCGAATCCTGAGGCGCCCGCCACCAGAATGGTGTGGCTGCTCTCCGGGGGGACCACCGGCTCGTAAGAGGCATGGGCCTTCAAGGGAAGATGCTTGGAGCCGTCCGCCTCCACCAGCACCCAGGGGGCCAGTTCCAGGAGCAGAGAAAAGGGCAGGGCAGGGGCGGTAAGTTTGCCGTCTTTACCGGGCTGTCCCAGGCACACGACCCGGGAGCGGGTCAGAGCAGCTTTCAGAGCTCCGGCATCTTCCACGGAAATCAGGGGATACTCCGAAAAGGGAAAGATATGGGTGGTGGTACACAGGATCACCGGGCCGGGCAGCTCCCGGGCCAGGGTGGAGAGCAGAGTGGTTTTGCCGCCGCTGCCGATGACCGAGACCACCCCGGGTTTTAGGCCAAACATTTGAGAAAACAAAGCGAACTCCCTTCTCCCGCAAGGACCTTCCGTTGACGGTTGGCCTGAAGCTATTATATAATAAACTAAATTTCATCGGAAATTTTCTCTGGTCCCATTATACGGGATCGGGATGAAACATACAAGGCAGGAGGAGAAACGTATGACCATTGATGCAAGAGGAAAGGCCTGTCCCCAACCCGTGGTGCTGGCCCTGCACGCTCTGGCAGAGCTGAAAGAAGGAGAAAACCTGGAGGTATGGGTGGACAACGACGCGGCGGTGGAGAACCTGAAGCGCATGGCCGCCCAGAAGGGCCGTGCCGCCTCTGTGCAGAAGGAGTCTGATTTCTGGCGGGTGCAGATCGGCGAGGGAGCCCAGGACGCTCCTAAGAGCGCCCCGCAGCCCAGCTGCGGCTGCACCGTCATGGGTGCGGACGCTGTGGTGGCCATCGGCAGTGACACCATGGGCAGGGGCAGTGAGGAGCTGGGCCACGCCTTGGTTAAAAGTTTCCTGTATGCGTTGGCTCAGCTGGAGACGCCGCCCCGTACCATGCTGTTTTTCAATGGGGGAGCCAAATGGACGGTGGAGGGAAGTCCCTCTCTGGAGGACCTGCGGGAGCTGGAGAGCCGGGGCACCGAGATCCTCACCTGCGGCACCTGCCTGGACTACTATGGACTGAAAGAGAAGCTGGCGGTGGGAAGCGTCACCAATATGTACCGCATCGCCGAGATCCTCACCCAGGCCGACCGCCTGGTAAACCTGTGATCTACCTCAACAACGCCGCCACCACCCTACAAAAGCCCCCCTGCGTCGTGCAGGCGGTGGTGGATGCTATGAACGGGCAGGGGAGCTGCGGCCGGGGAAGCCATACCAGCGAGTTGTCCGCAGCTCGCTCGATTTTTCATGCGCGAGAATCACTGGCAAGGCTTTTTGCTTTCCACTATCCCGAGCGCGTGGTGTTCACAGCCAACGCGACCCAGGCCCTGAATGCTGCCCTGTGGGGACTGCTGAACCCCGGTGACCACGTCATCGCCACCGACTGGGACCACAACTCGGTGCTGCGTCCCCTCCACGCCCTTGAAAAAAAGAGGGGTAAAGATGGATTACCTGTCAGCAGACCTGCAGGGACGGCTGGAGTATGACCGACTGGAGGGGCTCCTGCGCCCCAGTACAAAACTGCTGGTGGGTACCCACGCCTCCAACCTGACGGGCAATCTCCTGGATGTCCGGCGCATGTCCGCCTTTGCCCAAAAGCACGGCCTTGTTTTCCTGCTGGACGCCGCCCAGACGGCGGGGAGCACCCCCATCGACATGGAGGAGATGGGGGTCCATCTGCTGGCCTTTACCGGCCATAAGGGGCTGATGGGCCCTCAGGGCACCGGCGGTCTGTGCATGGCTCCCGGGGTGGAGCTGCGGCCTTTGCTCTCAGGAGGCACGGGGGTGCGTTCCTTTGAGGAGGACCAGCCCCGAGAGTACCCGGAGCACCTGGAGGCGGGTACCCTAAACGGCCACGGATTGTCTGGTCTGGGTGCGGCGGTGGACTTCATTCTGGAGACCGGGGTGGAGACTATCCACGCCCATGAGCGGTCCTTGACCGAGCGGTTTGTCGAAGGATTGCGGGAACTGGACGGCGTGACCATCTACGGCGACTTCTCCGGCGACCGTGCCCCGGTGGTGGCGCTGAACCTGGAGGGCTGGGACCCGGCCTCTGCCGCCGATGAGCTTTCGGTGCAGTACGATCTTGCCGTGCGGCCCGGCATCCACTGCGCGCCCCGGATGCACCGGGCGCTGGGGACTCAGGACACCGGCTGTCTGCGCTTCTCCTTTGGTTGGTACACGACCGAGGAGGACATTGACGCGGCCCTGGCCGCTTTAAGGGAGATGACACAATGAGAGCAAAGCGACCCACCCTGGTCATCACCTTTCCAACCACTACCGCCGCACTGAGCTGGGAGCGGCATTGTATGGAAAAGAACATTCCCGGGCGGCTCATCCCGGTGCCGGTGACCATCACCGCAGACTGCGGGCTGGCCTGGGCCATGCCGCCGGCGGAGCGCGGGCGGCTGTCAGAGCTGGAGGGACTGCCCTATCCTGCGCTTTTTGAGATGGCGCTGTAAATCACAAAGGAGAGAAACTCATGCTGGTTGTTATTCGCGGCGCGGGGGATATTGCATCAGGCATTGCCCTGCGCCTGTATCGTGCCGGGATTCGTTTGGTACTCACAGATCTGCCTAACCCCACAGCGGTGCGGCGCACCGTCTGCTTCTCCGAGGCCATCCGCCTGGGAGAGGTCCAGGTGGAGGACGTCGCCGGCCGACTGGCCCACAACTCTCAGGAGGCCCTGGAGCTGACAAAGCAGGGCATTGTCCCGGTGCTGGCCGACCCGGAGGGGGCGTGCATTGCGGCCCTAAAACCAGATGCGGTGGTGGACGCCATCCTGGCCAAGAAAAACCTGGGTACCCATATGGACATGGCTCCGGCGGTCATCGCCGTGGGGCCGGGCTTTACGGCGGGAGTGGACTGCCACGCAGCGGTGGAGACCATGCGGGGCCACACCTTGGGCC
>NZ_JBKVXZ010000040.1:0-31678 GCF_046973065.1 Flintibacter sp.
CCACGTCCAGACCCATGCTCATGGCCTGCTCCATCTCGCCGGGGGTGGCGGTGCCGGGCATCATGACCACGCCCTTGTCCAGGACATAGCGGGTGATCTCGGGGTTGAAGCCGGGGCTGACGATAAACTGGGAACCGGCGGCAATGGCCCGGTCGGCCTGCTCCTTGGTGAGCACGGTACCAGCGCCCACCAGCATGTCGGGCACTTCGGCCACAATGCGGCGGATGGCCTCCTCAGCGGCGGCGGTGCGGAAGGTGACCTCGGCGGCAGGCAGGCCGCCCTTTACCAGAGCCTTGGCCAGGGGCACGGCTTTGTCCGCGTCGTCAATGGCGATGACGGGGATGATGCCAATTTTAAATATTTGTTCTGAGATCTGCATCATATTTAACGTCTCCTTTTTGATGTTTCTAAACATGAAATCTATCACAAATTACAATATACAGGTAAAGCGATCAACTTTTGGTGGTCGGTTTTCCTGATACCAGGGCCGCACGTCGAGGCCAGTTGATTTTGCAGACAAAAAACTGGCACAGGACACCTCGCAGCATAAGATCCGCAACCATGGCAATCCAGATGGCGGCAAGGCCCAAACCGCACCGAACAAGGAGTATGGGACCAAGCGGCAGCCGTACTGCCCACACCCCCACCAGCACGATCAGAAATGGCGTGCGGCTGTCCCCAGCCCCTCGAAGCACACCGCCCAGAACAATAGAAAGGCCGTACAGGGGTTCCGAAACGGCAACAATGCGCAGCATATCGGCAGCCAGAGCAATCACCTCTGGATCAGAGGAGAAGAGTCCGGCCAAAGGCTCTGCGCAGAAAAACAGGAATATCCCGGCCAGGAGTCCGGAGCACAGCCCAATTCGTCCGGAGAGCACTCCATATCTTCGGGCCAACACCGGTTGATTGCCGCCAATCGCCTGCCCCACTGCCGCGGTGGCCGCAAAGGAGACCCCCTGCGCTGGCAAGTAGCTGATCGCCTCTGCCGTTACCGCAACGTGGTTGGCTGCCAGAGCAATATTCCCCAAACCGGCAACCATGTGGGTTACAATCAGCTGTCCGCAGCTGAAGCAGGCCCGCTCCAAAAACACAGGAATCCCCAGTGCCAGTGCCCGCCGTACCACAGACTTTTGGGGACGAAACAACACAACCGCTGTCATCTGCAACGGTCCTTTCCGCAGCGCCATAAACAGCGCCATAGAAATTCCCATGAGCCCTCCCGACAAGGCAGTCCCTACGGCTGCCCCGGTCACGCCAAGCCCAGCTCCCCAGATGGACAAGGAGCAACCCAGAATGACGACCTGCCTTGATGGAAATATTAGCAAATAATTCAAGCAGATATTAAGAAGGTTGGTCCCAGCATTAAACAGCAGAGGCGTTCTGGTATCCCCCGAACATCGGAGCACGGCAGACAGCACAGCCAGCAGAGCTTGCAGCGGCAGGCCCATGGCATAAAACCAAAGGTAGGCTCTGGCATTCGACAAAATCGTTGGTTCACCTCCCAGCCACAGAGGAATAAACCAAGACAAAGGGAGCATGCAAACAGCTGCCCCCGTCCCCATCAGCAGAGCCCCGCTGGCTGCTTGATGCACCGCAGTTCTGGCACGGAACAAATCCTGCCCCCCCAGCGCGTGGGCGACCTGCACGGAGTAACCAACTCCTGCAGCAGCAAACAGTCCCATTAAAAGAAAGCACACCGAGGAGTTGATGGCTACCGATGCGGTGGCACCAGCTCCCAAAGAGCCCACCATGGCAGTATCCACATAATTGGCGGCAGTAAGCAGAAGCTGCTCCAAAATCGCTGGCCAGGACAGATGAAGCAATGTAACAATAGGAACGGCGCTTTGGTTGAGCTGCGTGGAAGGTTCATACATGGTGTTGTCACCTCTGGGACCCGTGCTCCGCAAAGGAAAGCCGGGAAAGTGGGAACTGTACTGTACGGAATAAAAACCTGCTGTGTCAAGGGGCCCGGGGACATCTGCCCCGGGCCCCCGACAGGAGAGAAAGAAAGGAATGATCTCATAAAAATGCTTACAGTTTATCTTCCCGCATAAAGTGGGCATTGGTACCATTGATGGCAAAGAACTCTTCTGCGGCCCGCTCGCCGATGGTGTCTGGGTACTGGGGGATGGCGGCCAGATACTCTTTTTCATCTACATAGGTAAATGTACCGTCCTGCATAATCACCTTGCCGTCCACCGCAACCAGAGAAACCTCAGGCCCCCGGGCACTGTAAACCAGGTTTGGTACCATATTGCGCATAGGATAGGTATATACCGGCAGCATGGAAGGACAGTTGAGATCAATGGCAATGAAATCAGCCCGCTTCCCCGACTCTAAAGAACCCACGGTATCGCCCAAGCCAACAGCCTTAGCCCCCTCAATGGTGGCCATACGCAGAGCCTTCCAAGCAGGCATGACCTCAGGATTCTGATACTTGATCTTGTTGAAGAGGCACACGTTTTTCATCTCATTGATGATATTATGGCAGTTGTTGCCGGGAGCCTGATCAGAACCCAAAGCCACCATACCACCCGCCTCCTGGAAGGCCACGCTGGGGCAGACAATTCCATCAATGATTCCAATAGAGCCGGGATTGACGATCATGGAGGCCCCGCGTTTGGCAATAAGGGCAGCCTCCTCATCTGTGCAGTCAGTAAGATGAACGGCAATGAGGGATTCATCCAAATAGCCCAGTTCATCCAAGAAGGCGGTGGGCCGCTTGCCATAACGCTGAACGATCTGATAGGTCTCTCGGTCCCCCTGCTGCACATGCATGTGGATTTTGGTTCCCCTGTCTTTGACCGCCTTTTGGATGCGCAGCAGCATCTCTGGGCTGACAAAGTCAGCGCCTTGGGGCCCAAACAGGATCTTGATCCGACCGCCCGCCTTGTTGTTCCACTGGTCATACAGGGCAATGTTTCGATTCAGGCTCTCTTCGCCCATGGTGTCATCAAACTCATAGAGCTCGCCGGGTTGATAGACCCGCCGTTTGGCCGCCCGGATGGTCTGGGCAATGTTGCCTCGTGCCCCCACCTTGTCGATGAACGCACACACGTTTTCCATCTTAAATTCATAGTCGCCCAGCGTAGTGGTGCCCGCCCGGATGGCCTCCAGAATGGCCACCCGGCTGCCCGCATCTCGCTCCTCATCGTTGACCACGTTATCAAAAGGCTGAAGACCGAACATCATCCAACTATTGGTGTCCTGGGCCAGGCCCCGCATGATGTTGCATGCCGTGTGCATGTGGCCGTCAATAAAGCCGGGCAGCACCATGTGATGATCCAGGGTGATGGTTTCCTCAGCGGTATATTCCACTAAAATTCTGGACCGGTCGCCCACCTCCAGAATCTTACCTCCATCCACAGCCATGGCGGCGTCACCGTGATAACCCACGCCAGCCCCTTCCATGGTATAGAAATGGGGCGCCACCACAATGGTATCAATCTTTTTCATAAAAAGCCTCCTGTTCCAATGGTGAAGCAGTTAGTGCACTTTCTCCGGGTAACGCAGCTTGGTAAGCTGGGTCAGCGCAAACAGAACCACTACCAGAATAACAGCGGTAACCACAATGCTCAAGATATATTGTCCCGTCAGGCCGCCGAAAAGGAATCCCAGGAACGCCGAAATACCAACTGTGATTCCGTAGGGCAGCTGGGTCATGACGTGGACCACATGGTTGCAGGAGGCGCCGGTGGAGGAGAGGACGGTGGTATCGGAGATGGGGGAGCACTGGTCGCCGAACAGACCGCCGCCGATGACCGCGCCAACCACAAACGGAATGGAAATATCAAAGGCAACGGCCATGGGGAAGGCGATGGGCATCATAATGGACCACACACCCCAGGAGGAGCCGGTTGAAAAGGAAATGAGCGCGCCAAACAGGAACACAAGGGC
The DNA here is from genome assembly GCF_046973065.1 of Flintibacter sp. NCBI lineage: Bacteria > Bacillati > Bacillota > Clostridia > Eubacteriales > Flintibacter > Flintibacter sp. The sequence continues at coordinate 3,898 of NZ_JBKVXZ010000040.1, forward strand.
AGGAACCAGGCCGGGAGTCAGGTAGTTCTCTACAATGTGGATCAGGAACTCGCTGGTGCCCATGCCTTTGACGATGGAACCCAGAGACCAGGCACACACCAGGATGAAGGGGACGGAAATGAGCTCGGCCATGCCGTTGACAAAGGTGTCAAAGGCCTTGGTCACACTGAACAGCTTGGTGCTCACACCCATAATACCGGCGCCCACCGCGCCGCCCATAAAGGCGATGCAGATGGCCAGAGTAATGTTCGCGTTGCGGAAGCACTCCACCAGCCCATTGTTGACCAGATCGCCGGACCAGAAAATGGTGGCAAAGAGGGAACCAAACAGGAAGAGGATGGGGATGATAAAGTTCCACATGGTAAGCTTATAGCCCTGGGGCAGCTCATTTTTCACCTCAGGTACCAGGGGCTGGATCCCGTCGCCCAGCAGCTTGCCGGTCTCCCGAGCCCGCTTTTCTTCCTTGTACATCGGCCCGAAGTTCAAACCGAAGGCGGCGACGATCAAAACGGTGATCATGGCAAACACGCCGTACAGGTTAAAGGGGAGCATATTCAGCCAGATGCCCCACTCGCTGCCCTCAATGCCAGCAGCCAGCAGTTCTGCGGCAATCAGGCCGGTGATGAAGGGGCCGTAGCTGCTGATAGGAGAAAGAGCGGCCAGGTTGCAACCCATGGAGTCCAGGATATAAGCCAGCTTTGCTCGGGAGATACGCACCATATCGGTCACGGGCCGCATAATGGTACCCAGCATAAGGCAGGGCTCCGTGTAGCTGAAAATGAAGGCGCTCAGGCAGGTGACTACCTGGCCCTTTTTGGCGGTATTGATAACTTTTGTCACCTTGGTGGCAAATGCCTCCGCGGCGCCAGTGGTGCGCAGCATGGCGATCATGCCGCCGGAGAGGGTGACCAGAACGATCAAAGACGCGTTTCCGCTGAGAGAAGGGATCACATAGTCCGAGATAATTTTAACAAAGCCAACCAGAGGATTAAATCCGTTCATCATGGTGGAGCCTAGCCAAACTGCGATAAACAAAGAGAAAATCGTCTGCTTGGTCCACAGGGCCAATCCGATGGCTACGATGGGGGGGATAAGACACAACACACCATATGTGGTATCCATACAAGAAGCCTCCTGTCATATAATACTCTTGGTTTTTCTTTCATGGAATCACTGCTTCCGCAGATACAGTCCCGCTAAAGCCCAGGACCCATACCTCCTCACTTCTTTTTTGACTCTTTTCACCTCTCTCCAATGTACGCTGCTTGGGCGGGGCAGCCTGCTGCAGGTACACTGGATCAGTTCCGGTTTTCGTAACCGGAGGCATACATGCTGGCGGGAATAAACTGTCCCTGGCCGTAGCGGCCCACAAACTTGGCGTTTTCCACTACCACCTGTCCCCGCAGCAGAACGGTCTCCACCCGGCCGGACTGGCGGCGACCCTCATAAAGGTTGTAGTCCACGCCGTTGGGGTTGTCCGCCAGGCGGATCACGCCCTCATAGCTGGGATCAAAGATCACAATGTCTGCGTCGGAACCTACCGCCAACGTACCCTTTCGGGGGTAAATGCCGTTGATCTTGGCTGGCTGAGTAGCGATGACGTCTACAAATTTCTGACGGCTCAGCTTGCCGGTACATACGCCTTCGGTCCATACCACGTGCAGGCGATCACCGGCGCCGGGGGAGCCGTTGGGGATCTGCGTGAAATCGTCCCGCCCCGCCTGCTTGAGCTCTGCTACGTCGATGCCGCAGTGGTCAGAGGAGACCGCCGTCAGCAGTCCGCCGGCCAGGGCCTGCCACAGGGCCTCACAGTCCTCCTGATCCCGCAAGGCAGGGGAGCAGACAAACTTGGCCGCTTCGTTGAAGTCGGGGTTATCCAGGACCTCCTTGGTGGTGGTTAGATAATGAGTACAGGTCTCACCAGAAACTCGCTGGCCAGTTCCCTTCGCCTTTTGCAGTTCGGCAATGGCCTCCCTGCAGGTCATATGGGCAATGTATAGAGGTGTATCGGTCTGGCCAGCCAGGTAGATCGCCCGACGCACTGCCTCCGCCTCGGTAAAGGGCGGGCGGGAGACGTAGTGGTAATGGGGGGTCAGCTGTCCCTTCTTTACGCACTCGCTGCGCAGGAAATTCAGGATCTCACCATTTTCTGCGTGAACAAAGACGGTGGCGCCCACCTGGCGGCTTTTCTCCAGAATGCGGAAGAAAGTTCCGTCATCCACGTGGAGGGGTGAACCATTGTAAGCCATAAAGATCTTGATGCTAGAGATTCCCCACCTGGGAAAGTCCTCGATTTCGTCAAAGATGCTGTCCATAATATACGTTACCATGGCATGAAGGGCAAAGTCTACACAGGCTTTGTCCTTTGCCCGCACATTAATTCGGTAATCAATGGAATCCAGCAGTCCCCGGTCCGGATCTTGAGGCGCAAAATCCACAATGGTGGTAGTTCCGCCTACAATGGCAGAGTCAGTGGTCTCATACCCTGCGGTGTCCCGATCGCCCACGTTGCATAGGGCGGAAAAGTGGGTGTGCTGGTCTACGCCGCCCGGAAACACATATTTCCTCTGGGCGTCGATCACAAGATCCGCCGCTTCGTCTAAGTGGGTCCCCATGGCGCGGATTACCTCATCCTCCACCAGGATATCCCCCACAAACTCCTGTTCCGCGGTTACAATGGTGCCTCCTTTGATCAAGGTGCGCATACAGTCATCTCCTAAAACATCAAATCTTGTTGGGTAAACATGGGAAAGCCCACGATTTTCTTCGGCTCCGGGAATCCCCAGGTGGATACCTTGCTGGTATGCAGTCTCATATCCACCATAGCTTCCGCAAATTTGACCGCGGGCATAACTCCGTCCAGTACAGGAACGCCCAACTGAGCAGACAAGTCCTGGACAAAGTCCACAAAACCGGCGCATCCCAGCAGGATGCATTCTGCTCCGTCCTGCTGTACGGCCAGCCCCCCCTGGTGTGCCAGAGCCTCCAGCCCCTTCTGGGGATTCCGGCCAAATTCCAGCACGCTCAGACCGGTGGAGCGGATAGAACGGCAGAATTTTTCCGCTCCGTAGTTGGCCACCACATCCTCCGTCACCTTGCGGGAGCGGTCCAGCACCGATACGATAGAGAAATAGGGGGCAATGAATTTTGCCGCTGTGATGGCCGACTCGCAGATCCCCAGCACCGGCTTAGAGGTGACCTCCCGTGCAGCCTGGAGCCCGGGGTCCCCGAAGCAGGCAATGATAAAAGCGTCAGCTCCTTCCTCCCGGTCTCCCCGGATCACCTCTTTCAGAACCCCGGGAACAGCCAAATGCTCATCCACATAGCACTCGATACTGTCCGGTCCGGACGCCGGGCTGACGGCCCAAACCTGGGTATCGCTGCGGGCTACCCGGCGGGCTAGATTCTCTACACTGTCGGTCATGGATTGTGTCGTATTGGGGTTAATAATCTTGATTTTCACAGATCTCCCTCCTCTTGATCCAATGCTTGAACCATTTCCATCAGCAGCTGGGCACCCCGGTACAGGTCCTCAGGCGCACTGTACTCACGAATAGAGTGGCTGATTCCATCTTTGCTGGGAATGAACAGGAGCATAGAGGGCACGGTTTGTCCCCAATTCATCAGATCATGACCAGCGCCGCTGAACATGTTGAGGAAGTGGATGCCGCGGCCACGGCAGAGCCTCTCACTCAGCTCCATCAGCTTCGGGCTGCACTGGGTAGGCTCCTGACGGATATACGCTTCCCCTGTCAGATCCGCATGCTCTTCCAGCACGGAAGCGATCACCTGATCCATGGGCTCCATGGTCGGGTTGCGCAGCTCCACAATAAACTCCACCTTGCCAGGAATCACATTGACCGCTCCCGGAAACACCTGGAGCGTGCCCACGGTACAAACCATATCCGGCGAAGCGGCTCTAGCCCGATCCATAAGCTTGGTAATGATCCGGCAGGCGCTTACCAGGGCATCATCCCGCAGATGCATGGGTGTACTGCCTGCATGGTTGGCACAGCCGGAAACCGTCATGCGGTAGCGCACGATACCTACAATGCCGCCTGCCAGGCCGATTTGCGCCCCCTCCGCCTCCAGAAGTCCCCCTTGCTCAATGTGCAGCTCCAAATAGCACTGATATTGGGTCAGATCCCGGCGGCAGGCGTTGACCTCTTCCATGGTAAGACCGTGAAGGACCAGATTGGGCCGCATGGCCCCGTCGATTTCTCCGCCGGTGAAGGCTTTACTGCCAAAGGTACCGCCAATGACATTGCCCTCCTCCTCGGTGAAGGCGACCACCTGAATGGGATGTCGATTTTGATAGCCCATTTCCCGAAGGCGCTGCACACATTCGATCCCCGCCAATACGCCGTAGGTTCCGTCATAGATGCCGCCGCCAGGTACGGTGTCGATGTGGGAGCCAATGCAGATTGTTTTCCCTTTGCCCGGCAGCTCGCCGACCAGATTGCCTACGGGATCAATCGACGTCTGGAGTCCCGCCTGCTCCATACACCGCTGCACATAGGTCCGTCCTTCGTCATAGGCTGGAGTATAAGGCAGCCGGGTGGTCCCTTCCCCCGGCATAAAGCCGATCTGCCCCAACTGGGTCAGGCGGCGGGAAAGACGGGAACCATTGATATCGTTCATGCCGGATCCTCCCCGGCCATGTGGGAGCGGATAAACGCCTCTAAAGCATCCAAACCCTGCTCCAGGCATTCCATCGATGTGGCATAGGACAGGCGGATGTACCCTTCGCCAAAGTCTCCAAAAGCGGTGCCCGGTACCACAACCACCTGCTTTTCTTCCAGCAGCTTCATAGCAAATTCCTCACAGGGCATGCCCAGGCGGCTGATGTTGATAAACGCATAGAAGGTTCCGGCAGGAGTATGACAGGACAGCCCTGGAATTTCAGCGATCCGCTGCATCACATAGTCCCTGCGCAGACGGTACTGCTCCACCATATACTTCAGGTGATCTTGAGATCCCTCCAACGCTTCAATGGCAGCAACCTGGCATGGAGTAGCCGCACAGGCACTGACATTTTCCTGCAGCTTGATCATATTTCGGATCAGTTCCTCCGGTCCAGCGGCGTAGCCAATACGCCAGCCGGTCATAGCATACGTTTTGGAAAGGCTGTCAATGACCAACGTGCGCTCCTTCATTCCGGGCAGGGTGGCAAATCCAGTGTATGTCCTCCCGTCAAAGAGGATATGCTTATATACCTCGTCTGCTAGCACCACCAGGTCCCGCTCCTGAGCCAGTTTTGCCAGCTGGGACAGTGTCTCAGCACTGGCTACGGCTCCCGTGGGATTGCAGGGGCTGTTTAAAATGATCGCCTTTGTCTTGCTGGTGATGGCCTCGGCAACAGCGGATACATCCAAATCAAACCCCCGCTGTGCATCAGTTTTCACGGATACCGGCACGCCGCCGCACATCCGGATCTGCTGAATGTAATTGGTCCAGCAGGGCTCATTGACGATGACCTCATCTCCTGGGTTCAGCAGCACCTTCAGGGCTAAAAACAATGCTCCCATAGCTCCGGGCGTTACTACGATCTGGCTCGCCGGATCGTAGGACAACCCTTCTGTACGCGCAAGATAACGGGCGATAGCCTGGCGCAGAGCCAGCAGGCCCGCATTTTCGGAATATTTGGTCTTGCCTTCTCGGATGGCCCGGCACCCGGCCTCCACCACATTTGCCGAGGCGGTAAAATCCGGTTCTCCCAGCGTGAAGCTGAGCACACGGTCATATTCCAGCGCCTTATTAAACATTTTCCGGATCTTGGAGGGCTGGATCTGCTGGGTGTTGTCTGAAATCTGAATCATACAAGTGACTCCTTTCTGCTCTGATTTTTCCGTTCCCTGAGTTTTAGAATGGTCATCAATATACCAAACACCAGGGAAAGGACTGCGGCAAATACAATGCGATACTCTTGGGGAAGAAGAAAACCAACGGTATTGATGGGAATCCAAAACAGTGGAATGGTTTTAAACAGGGTAAAATCCACCAGCTCGCCCCAGTCCACCGAGTCCACTGCCTGGCGCGGCGTAATATGGCGTCCCTCCAGAAAGCGGATCTCGCCATAATTTCCACACACCCGCATCAGGGCGGAGTGGATGGGGGCAAAAAACAGATTGTTGGTACAGCTGGTAAAAAAGGCTAGCGCCAAAGCATTTCCATATCCGGGAAGCAGCCCAGCCGCCATGGCTTGCTGCGTACCCTGGCTGAACACGCTGAAGGCCAGGGTAACAAAAAGGCCTCCTACTCCCCAGCTTACACTTTTGAACCATGTGGCCCGGTTGATCTGCCAGTGTCCCTCCAGCATCCGCCCGGAGAGCAGTTCTCCCGCCGTAGCATAGACGGAAAATTGAATAAATCCGGCCAGATAAGGATACGTTGCATTAAACCAAGCAAAGCCCCCTGTAACACAAAGGAGCACGGTGGCCGCGGCCAGCAGTCCATAGGCAGCCACCCAATAGATATCCCTTCGTTTCATATACATCCCCTAACTTTTGTATCCTAAATATAGCAAAATGGAGCCGGCGTTGAAATTCAGCGCCGGCTCCATCTTATTTAATCCATGTATTATCCAAGGAGATCTTATGTTTCTCTGCATGGGACCGATGTTTCTTTTTATACCACTAAAGGATACTGCAATTCAAACAATTTCAAGCAAGCTTTTTTGCTTCCATTTATTTATAGTGCATCAAAATCAATCTTGTTTGTGGACATTGGGAGGCTTTGGAGCATTTGCACCCGATTCCGTACGTTCATCTTGGTGTAAATACTGTGGAAATGTTTTTTTACCGTATGGATGCTGATATTCATTTTTTGGGCAATGTCTTCATTGGACAGTCCATGTACCGCCAGATCCAACATCTCTCCCTCCCGACTGGTCAGACCGTATTGACGGCACAGCTTCTCATGGTACCCTTTTGCAAAGAAATAACGGGTGTCGCCCTTTTTAGCCTCATATACCAGACGGTATGCAAAGTGCTTGTGCAGCTGCTCCAGTACAAACATATCCCGTTCACTGAATGGAGGCTTGTCTGCCTCACGATACAGCCGCAATAGGCCCACCGGCTCCTCCCGGAAACAGATCGAGAGTCCCACCGAGTGGGTCAGGTGGTTTGGCAAATAAAAGTTCTGGTAAATTCCTTGATTTTTTATCTGCTCCTCCCGAACGGACATGGATTCCCGAAAAGCCCCGCCTTTGCAGGTATACAGGACCCAGCGAAAGGCATCTGAGTTTAAACTCTCCTGTACCCATGCATTCACCGCCTGCTGAGACAGTTGAAACGCTGCGGGTGTCTGAAACTGATAGGCCCCGTCTTCGGTGGTGGAGATCCGGGCAAAAATAGCTGCATCATAAGGAATAAGAAAGGGCAGCCATCGATTCAGCATTTCCTGCTGCATCTCCTCTACTGTATAGATAAAAGAAATATTATACGCAATTTCATTGAGGAGTATCCACTCATTTTCATTTAAAAATGCCATACTGGCACCTCCCTAAACATTTGTATCAAACTATAATGGGAAGATTAAAGCAGTCGATATCACCTGATTTACTGAGAATCCCGTTGCAGTTGAATATCCCACTTTTGCCTCTACACAGATAATCAATATAAACAAGGGATTATACGCACCTTGTTACTCATCACCCCCGTCGTACAACCTAGTTATTGTTGCTTATTTCAGCAGTCCTCCAACAAAAGCCAGTTCTGCACGGTACACTGCCTATTGGGACGGCCAATGTTGTACGGCTCGCATTTCATCAGCCCTCTTCTTCTGGGAAGGCTATAACCACCCATACGAGCTACTCTTTGAAGTGTTACTCCCTTCCATGCTGTTATAAATGTGAACTATTTCCTGGGTTATTTTCACTTCTTTTCAGTTAATGACTTTGCATATCTGCTCCAATTGGAATTACTTCGCCGTCCATAAGAAAAATTCATCACTTTTGATTCACTGTCATGTTGTATCACTCTGAGTTTATTTTATTTATTATACCGTAATATTTCTGAAATCACAGTATAGTTTAAAATAAATCAAAGAAATTTATTGCGCTGTTACTGCCCAAGAGAAGGATCATCTCTATGTGTTATCATGATAGTGATTTCCCTCTACAATATATTTGTTAAAGTCATGAGCCAAGCACCATTACCGTTCCCTGGTAGACCTCTCATTAAAAATACTCTCTGCTTTAAATACTCCGATAGAGTGCTCTCTTCTGGGGCATCCATCATGAACCGCCCCTCGATCCAGCAAACAGGCGCACACTTCCCTTGGCGGGAGTGTGCGCCTATTTCTGTTTTTCCGTCCCATGAGCTATGGCTACTACCGTAGGATGGTATACAAATTGGACGTACTGCTGCCATTTTCCCGATATCTGGACTGTGTTTGTATCCAGCCGGTACGTTCTAACTCCTTCAGGGCCCGCTTGACAGTGGAGCAGGACAGTCCCAAATCTGAGGCAATGGTTTTCACTCCCAGCCAGCAGGAACCAGAGGCGTCGGACCGATCTTTTAGATAGATATAGACTGTTTTACACCGATGAGGCAGATTCTCATCGGCATAGATACTTTGAAAGTAACTCATTAGTACTCACTCCTCCTAAGTTTTCATCCCAGCAGCATTTTTATTTCTTTCTCCCTTCTCAGAGTCAAGAGGCATTACGCCTGACCTTGATTGGGCAAATTCATATCTTTGCATGATACTGTTCATTAGCTCTCTTCTTCCCGCATACCGAACTTGAGCGTTTTCCCGCGGCGGCACTATGTATGGCTCCTCAAAGGTGATCCCCCACTCCAGGAATAACCGTAGACGAGTACGCATGGGGTGGCAGCCAGTTTTCATCACGATAAATTCTCCCTTAGGGAGGGCTTTTAACTCGTCGGGCGTCATCAGCGGCTTTCCAGCCATCTGTAAAGACTGGCTGGGATCATTTTTGCTCTGATTGATGTACCCAGTCTGCACGGTGCGGCTGCCCAAAGACTTGGACAGCGTCTCTGCAGTTTGGCTTCCAGGCGCAAAGCCGCCGAATATGGTGTCCTGGGTGTTGTCCTGGATGATCTCGCTGCCCTCCTTGCCGTAGTTTTTCTCCAGCTGGGCCAGGGACTGGATGATAGGCACCAGGGTTAGCCGTCGGGAGCGGCCGGCTGAGAACAGGGGCAAGATGTCAAAGGGCGGCATGGTGCCCAGTTCATCACAGAAAGCACCACCCGGTTGGGGAGCTTGCCGCCGTAGGCATCTGCCAAGGTAAAGAGCTCTCTGCTAAGATTCTGGATCATAAGCCCCGCCATAAAATTCTTGGTGGGATCTTCTTCGGGCAGAACCAGGAAAATTGCACATTTCTCCTGGGCAAAAGTCTTTGCATCAATGGAGCTGTCAAAGCAGATGATCTGCTCCAGGTCGCTGTCCAGAAAAGCATTGAGCCGGGAGAACAGTGTGGACATGACTGAGGCCATAGCCTGTTCCGAGGTCTTCAGGGCAGAATCAGATAACCAGCGAGCCATATGGTCCTCAGGCAGCTTGCTCATCAGGAGGTGGAACTTTGTTTTCCCTTTTACGGCAGAGGGTTCCATTAGGTCCTGCACCAACTTGAACACAGAGACGATATGCCTTCGGTCGATAGGTTCTTGAGGTGTGGGCGGCAGGTATTCGGACAGCAGAAGAACTACCGAAGCCAGAACTCCCTCCGCCGCCTCATAGAAGTAGTCGGTCTGTCACCCGTTGGCACTATCCCCCTCCGGATTGACTATGGTTTTCGCCAGGAGTTTGGCGTACTTCTCTGCCTTGGCTCTGGCACCCAGATTCTTTGGATCTTGCCGTGCCTGATCCATCCAGTGGTTAATGACGGTGAGCAGATTGTACCCGTCTGACCGACTAGGGTTTCTTAGGTCAATGACCGATACCTTGTAGCCGTAGTACTTTTCTGCGATAGTTCCATAGTTTCGGGCCAGGTCTCCTTTGGTGTCACTGGCAAAAAAGCTCATCCCGCTGGCGCATGCGTATTCCAGATTGGGATAGAGGAAGAAAGCTGTCTTGCCCACGCCAGAGGCGCCGATCATCAGGCAGTGGATATCATCGCTGTCCACCAGGGCAATGACCTGCTTTTTCTTCATCGTGCTGCCCAGAACCAACCCCTGGACCTTGGGACGGTTTTGCCCGCTGCGCCAAGCCTTTACCTGGAAAGGCACATGGGCAAATGTCTCCTGGACCTCCTTGGGCGTAGCCCAGCGGGCGGTACCGTACTGGCCGTCCCCTACGGTCTTGGCCTTAATCCGGTTGAGGGAATACCGCTTGGAGGAGGTGAGAGCTACCAGCAGGAGCAACAACCCACCAACCACCAGCAGGAATATCATCTGTTCTGACATCATACTTGCATCCCCATAGACATAGCCGCCTGTATTTGTTCCTGATTTCTTGCACACAGGGCATCATTCCAGTCCTTGTGCTCCGGGAGGAGCCGGTCTGAGGCGATGTTAAATTGCTCCGCGATCTTCTCCGCCATGCGCAGGCTGCCAGTTTCTCCAGCCTGGTCGTTGTCCAGACAGAGGTATACTTCTTTGGGCGAAGATATCCGCTCCAGCATGGACAGCACGGGGATGGCAGAGGTTCCACAGCAGGCTACATAGCTGTGGGACTGCAAATCCTCCGGGTGCATGGTGATGTAGGAGAGCAGATCAATAGGGGCCTCAAATACAAAGAGCTGTCCATCTGTCCCAATGTGGTGGAAGCTGTACCTGGGATCACTTCCCTCTATGTTCTGGCGGAATGCCTTGCCTACGCTGTTGCAGCTTCGTTTGTGGGCGTGGCGAGGCACCCCCTGTTCGTCCGTACCCAAAAAAACGCAGTTGTGATATTTAGCGTCCTCGAAGAGCGTTTTCGCCTTGGCGAAGTGGGCAACGATGCTAGGCCAGATCTTTCTTCTCATAGAGCTCATGCATCTCATCCTGAAATATCCTCCTTCATACCCTCAGCGGCGCCCAGAACCTCACGATATCCGTCCTCATTGACTGCAATTGCCACAAGAATGGCTACATTTTCAAATTCTCCGCCCCAGTTGCGGCGCAGATAAATCCCATCCACATAGACATACGGATACCGCCCACCTTGCAGAGGACGGTTCCGCCAATCTTCAATGTGGACATACGCTTTCTTATTCAGCTCACTGATGGTGGAGGGAGAGACCTTGCTGCCCCACAGGGCCTCGGTGATGTCCTCCACACGCCGGACGGATACACCTGCCAGGTACATTTCAATAAGAGCCTCTTCCACACTGCTCTCCCGGCGGCGATACCGTTCAATGATGGCAGTTTCAAAGGATATTCCTTTGAGCTTAGGTACCTTGAGAGTGACATTCCCGGAAGTGGTGGTAAGGTTACGGTTGTAGTGGCCGCTGCGGTAGCCCTGGCGCTGCTCGTTACGCTCGTACCGGGCCGCCTGGGTTAGCTTCTCCGCCTCGGCCTCCAGCAGTTCGTTGAGGGTTTCCTCTACGCTTCCGCGTACAAGTTCCTTGAGCTGCCCCTTGATTACTTCCTCGTTTAGCTGTACAATCTTTTCCGACATGGTTTGCTATCTCCTTTCGAATGGTGGTGTCGCGACTTCATTCTACCAGAGATCTGCAAACCATGTCGCTTTTTGTTTTTGCGAAACTTATTCTACATGACCTGCCGAAATCATCCGTTTGGCATCTATGGAATAATCGGTAAATTTTCGAGCAAAAAAAGCCCGGAAACGCTTGATGCCGTAGGCGTTCAGCCTACGGCATCTATAGCGTTTTGATATTCTGTCATGTGTTGATAAAAAAGATGCAGCCCGGAACGGGGCCCCGCACAGTAGGGCGGCGCTTTTGCGCAGTGCGAGCGTTTTGCTGCAGAAGAAAACCTTGGCAGAGAAAGAACCATTTGCCCCGAGCATGTTAAATTCCCCAGGATTCCATAAAAATAACCACACCATTAGGTGTGGTTATTTTTATGTCTTTGCTTAACACTTTAGATGCCGTTGTCTCCACGATATAGCAAGGCATCAAAAGGATGAGACGCATTTAGATTAGCAAAATACGTACAGTTAGCCAAACACCTATTCGTTATTTGATTAATGAATTCTCAACGATGAATAATTATTGGCAAGAGGCTATTGCCGTGGAAATGCAACCATAATGTGTAGCGATCGCTTTAGTTTCTTCCCAAGGACAAGCCATGACTAAACCTTTAAATAATTCAGTAGAGTGGTCTGGGTTAGTAATTGCAATAGCCGCTGAATACTCTGCCTTAGTAATTTGTCGGTTATGTGTCAAATAGTTGCTTAATTTTTCCGAAGCAATCAAATCATGCACATATTTACTGGCTTGTGCAGCGATAAAGCTTTCTTGTGCTCCATGTTCTGCTAAAGCATGCAGTAATACAGTTTCAATTGCACCTTCACTATCAAAAGGAATAACGATAGGCATAATCTGCATCGCAATCTGCTGTCCGTTAGCTGATATCGTATATTTGCAAATTTTATGATTTTCTAATGTGATAGTGTCGGAAAACCAAGTCGCTAGCTCATTGACGACATCATCGTGCTTGCGAGCGTCACAATCCTTGATGATTACGATAGATTCAATCATACTGTGGGGATAACTGGAGTTAATGTGGAGAATATCATTTATAGCATCCTGCATTCGATCCTGACCGCCAACTGCCCATATAGAAGCATAATCACGGGTGTGATTAGCATCACTAGTAATATACTGAACATCTTGAGTGTGATCTTTGGGTTTAATTTTATAATAAGGCCAAGTTTTCTTAAAGTCTTTATCTATTACCCATCCATCAGTTTTATGGAGAAAATAAGCGATAAACCAAAGATCATCTTTGCCCTCACAAAGTATAATAGATCTCATACTCGTAGCTCCATCTCAAACTCGGATCGATCTCTGATGGCCTCTTTACCAGTCCGAACTATAGCCATAGTTTTATGTTCATTTGCTTCTTTTCTTAGAGTAATAATTCGTATATCATCCATAGTCTCAACGCAACAGTTTTCCAATATTGCATCTATGGCTTCGGCGCTGTGAGTAGTTACAAATGCTTGAATATTAAAACGCCTACACGCATTTATGAACCAAGAAAAAATCTCTTGAAAAGCCGATATATTAATGGCATTATCAATTTCGTCGATCAATAAGATTCCATTTTGATTGCCTGCAAGTAAGGCCGTTAATAACACCGCTTTTTGTAGACCAGCACCATAAGAAAATAGAGGCAAGGTGCCAGAAATAGCATTATGGAGATAAATATCTTCACCAACAATACTAATATCTTCTACATTAGGATCAAACGACCGAATGATGTCCAAAATTTCTTTTTTCTGCTCATTTATAATAGAATCAGACAGAAGTTTAATACAACTCCTATAATACGAAACACCAGAATGAAGGTATGTGCCATGAAATAATGGTTCTGATGAAGACTCGAAACTCTCAATAATGCTATTTTTTATATTATGACTGATATATACCGGCTTTTTATCTTCTTGTATAACTTTAATTGTTAACGAAAAAATTTTATCCGATCCACCAGCACTATCGGTTAATTCTCCTATATCTCCACCCGCCTCATATTTATATGATATATTATCTATCACCGTCTCAAAGGCTAAGGAGTAATGGGATTTTCCATCAGTTTCTGTTTCTTTTACAAAAATCGAGGAAAAGTATTCGACCGACTTTGTTTTACGCATTGTGACAGGAGTCCGAAGAAAGGCAACTTGCATTAAAGTACCAATGTTATAGGGTTGAGACATAAGCCTAATTGCTTCTAAGATGCTAGTTTTCCCACTGTTATTGGCTCCAATTAACACGTTGATACGTGAGAGGTGATCAAGATCTAACGCTCTAATCCCTCTAAACATTGAAATGCTTAATTTTGAAATCAATGGTTCCATTTGACACCTCCCACTATCTTCTTCATCCTAGCTATTCTATCCAAGTATAAATCCTATTGAAGAAAAAAACAACAAATATAATAATTTTTCTCTCTACAATGTTATAGTCAAAGGCCTTTCCTGAGCAGATATTTTCCTTCCTCCGAACATGATAAGAAAAATCTAATGTAGCCATAGTTCTTCAATCGATTTGACTGCTGTCCTAAATTTTAACATGCCACTTTATTTTTTGATACATGTGATAATCCCACCGATTGTCTCTATCGTACTGACCGAATCAGCGTCAACTGCTCCTTTGGATCGAGCCACAACCGGAAATCCGCTGCAATTTCCGGATAAGCGCTCACTCCTCCGCCTTTTCCTTGTTTTACATAGAGTCCAACTGCATGAGTCCTTCGTACCCACAAAGTCGGCGTAATGGTAAGCGATGTAGTGTGCCCTTGGTGGATTAGCGCTTCGCAAGCCTGGTCATCGAACTCTGCATTCTGCTCCAATTCCCACTGACGGAGAAACTCCAATGTGTTCCAACTGCGCATCCAGCTTTGGATTACATAACCCGGTGACTCATCAGAATACTGTTTTGCCAATTCCGTTAGCGAAACCATTCCATCATGGGCCAGCATCCGCATATACAGGCTGATAGTCTCATGATAGTCCCTGATTTCTTGCGTGGCCCGTAACCGCTCCTCATTCAGCGTATAATAAAATTTCTCTTTTGCTGCGCTGGCCGCTTCCATATCGATCAATCCTTTTGTCAGAAGTGCGTCAATGGCAGACTCATATTGAAATGCCAGGCGTATGTAGCTCTCACGTAGTTCGTTCTCGTTCATGACCCATTCTCCTTTTTTACCAGTATAACAAGAGAAATGGGGGCTGCATAGTCTCATTTTGTCTCAAAAACTGGAGACCGATACCTGACTGCCTTGCGTGGATGCCCAGCCTTATCGTAATCTATGTTGCAGCGCTGGGCCCTCTCAAACTGTGCGTCCATGTATACCCTAACGCCAACCAATGGGATATATTTTTTATTCGTCAGAAGTTTATCCACGGCCGCCCTGGTCCATTTTGTTTTTCCTGTCGGAGAGAGGATGCCTTTTGCGAAGAGCATATCAACGATTTTTCCTAAGCTGGCTCCGGCGAGATAAGCGTCAAAGATGCTGCGGACCACATCCGCCTTTTCTTCATGTACTGCGATTTCTCCTTCGCTCAAAACATAGCCATACGGAAGTTTCATAGCTGCCTCACTTTCTTAAACATCAATAAAAGCAGGTTTGAAGGAGCGTCTAACTCTTCAAACCTGCTTGCCTATCTCATATATGTAATTGTGCCCAGTTATCAGAATTAATTTTTGGTTGGTTTTACCAACAAAAAGCAAAACCTGCGTATAACTATGGTTACACGCAGGTTTTGTCTACTTTGTCATGTGTTGATAAAAAAGATACATTCGCAAAGCATTGCGCCACAAGGCTTTGCGGCATTTCTATGAAAATTTTTCAAAAATCCAAGTCTGACTTCCGAACCCCCGACCAATGATTAAAGGGGATGACCTATTTCTTTATATGTATTATAACAGGCAATGCTTTTTTAGTCAATGGCTCTTATTAAAAAGCCAATTAAAGTAAAAGGAAACGGGTGATGTGTCATCACCCGTTTCCTTTTACTTCAACCGTATGATCTGCTCGTACAGTAACACGTATTTTTTTCGGATTATCTTATTTCCATGATAGTGGCCAAAGAAGTGATACTTGAACCGGCACCGCTGGCCGATCTCCTCCAGAAAGTCAGTGAGGGCATCTGGTTTGGACAGTGGTCCCAGCAGATCGTTCTGGATGCTGGTGGGACCGCAGTGGGTGAGGATGTAGTCCACCGTCCACCCGGCCCGGTCGAGATTGGCCCTGGCCTCGGCATACTCCGCTTCATTGGGCAACTCCTCCCGCCACCAGGAGCGGTGGTTGACCCGGAAAGCTGCGCCCTGGGCGTTGAGCTGCTGGAACCGCCGCAGGAAGTCCGGCGCGTCCGGCTCCAGGATGCCGTCCTGGATATCGTGGCTGCTGGCGCCGCCCATCGCAAAGAACATCCTCCCGCCCAGATCGAACACCTGCCCACGCTCCAGCATCAGCACTGAGGGTCGGATCGTTCACACCCTGCCGCCGTGCCACTCCGCCTGGGGGTAGGCAGCCAAGGCGTCATAGTTTTCATGGTTGCCGGACACGAAGGCCGTGGTGAATGGCCTGGAATCCAGGAAGTTCAAGCCTGCGTCATCTCGGCTGTCGCCGTACCACACGCCGCCGAAGTCCCCGGCAATCAGGATGACATCTTCTTTGGTTAGTCTCTCTTGCTCATAAAAGCTCTCAGGCCGAAAATGGCTAAAGTCTCCGTGGGTATCTCCTGTGATGTAAAGTTCCATTCTATTTGTCTCCTTTTTCTAATTATATCACAGTTTTTTCTCCAGTTCCGCCCCTGGATACCGAAAGCGGATTCGGATGGTCTCAGCGTCCACCACTGTGATCCGTTCCACCGCCATGCGTACTTGTTCATCGCTGTACTGTTGGTTGACCTCCAGTTTCGCCATCCACTCCCGCAGTTCCGCCATCCGGGATTCCTGGGCTGCATTGTGGGTCTCACTCTGTTCCGCATCTGCAATCCGCTCCTGGAGGGCCTGTTTTTCGTCCATCATTGCCTTGAGCCGGGCATTGAGGATCTCATCATCCATGTGTTCCAGCACCTGATCCAGCAGCAGTGCTTGTTGGTCGGTGATGTCCTTCAGTTTCTGACGCAGATCGATGAGACTGACTCCACCAACGGTATTGCCTCCCCAGGCCATTGCAGTGAATGTCAGCATATCCTCCTTCACTTCCGTTCCAGCCTGGACAAACTCGTTGATGGCCTCCTGGATGGCCTGATGCAGTTTTTCTTCGTCCAGCGTGGGGGAGTTATGGCAGTATTTCGTTCCAAATTCCAGCCGGGAGATGCACCGCCAAACGATCCGCTTTTTCCCGTTTCTGGCCCAGGTCACCCGCTTATAGGGTGTTCCGCACTCCCCGCACACCAGCAGTTCAGAAAGTGCATACTTAGCGGAGTATTTTCCCAACTCCGTTTTACCGGTTTTTTGCATCACTTTCCGCTTACTGGAACGGCGGGCCATCTCCTCCTGTACCCGGTAAAACATTTCTCTGGGGATGATGGCAGGGTGATTATTTCTTACATAGCTCTGTCCCCGTTCTCCGTTGTTCTTTTTCACCCGCTTACTGATGCAGTCGGTGGTGAAGGTCTTACCCAGCATGGCATCCCCGATGTACCGCTCATTGGTGAGGATGTTGCGGATCACCTGATACGACCATCGCTGGATGGCCTGGGCAGTGGGGACCCGATCTGCCTCCAACTCCTGCTGGATCTGGGACAGACTGCATCCATCCAGGTACCTCCGATAGATGCGCCGCACCGTCTCTGCCTCCTGCGGGTCAATCTCCGGCTTTCCATCTGGACCCTTCCGGTAACCCAGCAGTTTCTTATACTGGAAGGGCACCTTACCTGCCTTTTTACTCTCCTCTTTGCCCCAGATGATATTTTTGCTGAGAGACTCACTCTCTGCCTGGGCGAAACCACTGAACAGGGTGATGAGGAATTCGCTGGACTCGGTGAGGGTGTTGATGTTCTCTTTTTCAAAGATGACCCCAATGCCGTTGGCTTTCAGCATCCGCACCGTCTCCAGACAGTCCACTGTATTTCGTGCGAAGCGGGATAGGGACTTGGTAAGGATGGTGTCGATCTTTCCTTTTTTACAGGCGGCTATCATCTTATTGAAGTTTTCCCGCTTTTTCATGCTGGTTCCCGAGAGTCCTTTGTCAGCAAAGATGCCGGCCAGCTCCCAGTCTGGATTCTCCTCGATTTTCTGGGTGTAGTAGGCTTTCTGTGCCTCGTAGCTGGTGATCTGCTCCTCGCTGTCAGTGGATACCCGGCAGTAGGCTGCCACCCTCTGGTGCTTCTGTGCCCCCTTCAGCGGAGCGTTAACATTTTTCGTTGCCGGTATGATCCGTACCTGCCTCTGTGCTGTCTGTTCCATGTTCTGTCCTTTCCCGGTGTTCCTGTTGGAAGGTGACTTTCACCGTATTTTCTTCCGATATGTTGATATGAGAAACCGCCAGCCGGATGTGCTCCCAGCACACATCCAGCGGGCGGTTTATATGTTCCTGCGTGTCAGGGCAGCAGGCATACCTCGCTGCAGCCCCTTGTAAGATCAGGGAGATGACTTCCTGGGGATCGTCAGGGTGCTCCAGTCCCCGGTTGATCGCATTGGTCAGGCGAATGACCTCTCCAGAAGGCTGATAGGAAGTCTGCTCCGGCCTATCCCATTCTTCCATTTGGTGTATGACTTCCTCCAACAGGATCTCGTCCTGTATGGTGATGCTGATGCCGCAGTGAGCACACTTCAAGTACAACGTGTCTTTCCTGTGGTTCTTGCCACCCATTCGGTACAGCGTGGAGCCGCAGGAGCCACAGTGTAGGCGATCCGACAGCTTGAGAATCTGGCGTTCCGCTTTTGGTGTCTGTTTCGCTGTTTTCTCCTGGATGCGGCTTTGGACGCATTGAAATGTCTCCGTGTCCAGAATACCTGGGTAGCCGTTCTGCCCTGTGTAGCGGGGGTTCTCCAAGAGACGCTTTACTTTGTGCTTATCCCATACTGGTACTTCTTTGCTGAACGGAATGTGTTCCTGATTCAGCAGGTCGGCCAGTTTCTGATAGGACAGGCCCTCTAGATAAAGGGAAGCTACACGAGCCACCACAGCAGCCTCTGCTTTTACCACCGTCAGCTCCCCATTTTGGATCTGGTATCCGTAAAGCAGTTTCCGCTTGCTCATCGTTTTGCCCTCCTAACTTCCTCCGTCAGCTCCACGCCACCCCAGAGCCGGAATCGGATGCAGGTCTGCGACTCTGCAATGATCCGTTCCACCAATTCTTCGAACAAACTTTCATCAAAGGTATCCAGCTGTTCCGGCCCGAATTTTATGGTGTCCGCCGTCTGATGCAGCCTGCTGATGGCGTCCTCAATATCGTCATGCTCCAGCAGGCGGCGGCGTTCTCTCCGAAGCTGGGTGAGCTTTGTCTGGATGGAACTCAGCTTGGCAGCACAGGCATCTGCATCCAGCAACCCTGCGGTTTGCAGTTTGCTAATGTTATGGCTCTGCTCGGCAACCTGGGCGATAGCTTGGTTGATCTCCAGCATAGCAGGGTTCTCCCGCTGCAGGGCGCGCTCCAGGTCGTCCAGTTGGGTCAGGGCCGGTTTTAGGACGATGTCTGCGTTGGCCCTGATTTTGTTATACATCCGCATAAAGGCGGCGTATATTTCCGTTTCGGGTATCCGGCCCACTGGACAATCTGCTGCACTTTCATCATGCTTGCGACAGACCCAGGAGATCAGCCCCTTCCCGGTCGTTCGCCGCATAAGTGCCGTTCCGCATACTCCGCAGGCCATCTTACCCCTCAGCGGTGAATCCTGCTTGTCTAATTGCCGTTTCCGCGTCCGGCGTTCCTTCAGCTTTTGAACCCGCTCAAAGGTATCCGTATTTATGATGGCTGGGTGTGAGTTCTCAATATAATATTGATCGACCTCTCCGTGATTTCTTTTCACAGCAAATGGAAACTGATTTGTAGTATATCGTTTTAAAGTAAACGTATCACCCTTATATTTTTCATTATCCAAAATCAGTTGCACACTTCTTGGATTCCACACCGCATTTCCCTCGGTCGTTAAAATACCTCGTTCCGTCAGCGATTTGGCAATCTCTCGGGTGCTGATTCCATCCAGATAGCTGGCAAATATCCACCGCACAATGTCTGCTTCTGATTCTTTTATCCTTAGCCCACAGCCATCCACGAGTTCATAACCGAATGGTGGGTTCGTTGTAACAAAATCGCCGGCAGCCATCATTCTTCGCCAAGCGATTTTTAGATTTTGAGAGATGGAGATGGACTCCTGCTGGGCCAGAGCGCCAGAGACGCTCACCATCAATTCGCTGGTGAGCGTCCCGGTGTCGATATTCTCTTTTTCAAAGTAGACGGTCACACCCAGGGCGGACAGCTCTCTCAGGGCTGCGAGACAGTCCTTGGTGTTTCGGGCGAAGCGGGAGATGGATTTGCACAGCACCCGATCGACCTTTCCCTTGCGGCAGTCGGCCAGCAGGCGTTGAAAGTCCTCCCGTTTATCCATCCGGGTCCCGGTCAGGCCCTCATCCGCATACACATCCACCAGCTCCCAATCTGTATGGGCGCCGATCTGCTCCGTGTACGCCTTGATCTGGGTGGCGTAGGAGTGGAGCTGGTCACTGGAATCGGAGCTGACGCGGCAGTACGCAGCTACCCGCAGGGCCTCCGGGTTTGCCGCCTTGGGCGGGATATAGGTCACGTTCGCTGCCATCGTCTCAACTCCTCTCAATTCATGATCCGGCAGTCTGTCAGGCCCTCCAGATGGTATCTGGCTGCAGCCTCGCTGTCGAAGCCGTCCACATACACTTTGCCCTCCGGCTTCTGGACCGTATAACCGTCCTCATATCCAAGTGCTTCCGCCTCCTGGGCAGGCAGCACTCTGGCCCGGACACATCCTTCTTTCAGCAGGTACGTCTGCTCGGCGTAAAATGCGTATTCCATCGTGCTGACTCCTTTCTGCCTGTTTGGGCAACGCCAACACTACCACACTTGGGCGGGAATATCCATTACAATCCCCGAACAGTTTCCGGGCGGTATTTCTCTGCTGCCAGCCGCCGGATGGTCTCTGCCTCCTGGCCGTTGACAAGGCCAGCTGAACACATCTGTCCCAGGATACCCAGGGCGATCCGGTATTGCAGTTCTGTTTTGATGTTGCTCATGCCGCGCCCTCCAGGAAGTAGCCTTCCGGCTTCACAGCCCGTATGAATCGCTCCACATCCTTCAGACTGTGGGTGACCGGCACTTCCGGCAAAGCAGTCAGCACGTCCCGGAAATAGCGCCGATCCTTCCCGGCACGTTCATCCAGGATAGCGACCACACAGGTATCTGTCTCAGTGCGGATCGCCCGCCCGAATCCCTGACGCAGTTTGATCTGCATCTCTGGCACCACCACGGCCCGGAGAAAATCGTGAAGCGTGGCGTGTTTCATCCGCTCCTGTTCCTTCACTGCGTCCGGCATCGGGAACGGCAGCCTGGGGAGGATGAGCAGAGATACGCAGTCTCCAGGAAAATCAAAACCTTCCCACGCCGCTCCAGCAGCCAGCAGAACACTGCCTGGGTGAGCCATAAACTCCGACATCGTGTGTCCGCCGTTCCGGCCCAGAGTCAACATGGGATAGGGCAAGTCCCGCTGTTTCAGCCGTTCACGCACAGCGGACATGGCCGCGTAGGAGGTAAACAGCCCCAGGGCGTGGCCGTTAGCTGCGTCCAACAGCTTGACGATCTGTTCTGCAAGGTCGTCATAGTAATCGCTGTCGGCCTGGCTGGGCGGTATTTGGGGCAGGTACAGCAGACAGTTCCGCTGGTAGTCGAAGGGAGAGGGTGCGATATGCTCCCGCACTCTCCCCTCGGCCAGCAGGCCAGTTTCCTCTTTGAAACGCCGGAAGTTGCTGCCCACTGCCAGCGTGCCGGAAGCCAGTATCATGGGCCGGTCCTGCTGCCATAGCGTCTGCCGGAGCTGTGCTGTAAGATCCGTAGCAGAGGCACACAGCATGGAACCGCCAGTCTCGTCCTCAGCGGTATAATACACCATGTCCGGCTGGTGCAGGCAAAACAGCTTTGTTTTATCCAGCACTCGCTCCAGTTCCATCCTGGTGCCGGCAGTCAGCATCCGCCGGATCTGTCGGTGGATCACCGACAAGGTACGTTCCACCCCATCCAGAGGGATGCTGAAATGAGAAAAGGAGCTGTCTCCGCTCCAGGGCTTAGCCATCTCAGACAGCAGAAGCCCTGCTGTGTCCTCCAAGGTCTCCGCCGCCAGCAGGAACTGTTCCCTCCGCAGTTTTCTGCATAGAGTATGCAGTTCTCCCGCTTCCAATGTAATGCCGAACATCTGTCGAGCAGTCTCCGTCAGTTTGTGGGCCTCATCCATTACGATGGCGCAGCTATCCGGCAGAACGGGACGTTTCCCACTCCCTCGGTGAATGGCGTCGGCCAGAAGGAGGTTGTGATTACAAACCTGGATGGCATATCTCTCTGAGGCACACACATCCAGATAGCAGAGATAGCGGCATTCAGTCTTGCCGCAGTCACACGTTGGAGGAACACAGATCCGTTCACGGTCATATCCGCTGAGATGAGGGGCCATGTCCAGGTCCAAATGGTCTCTCATGGAGAGGAGCGCCGCTTTTGCCAGCGGATTCTTCCGATCCAGGTTCGCTGTCTGGAGCCGCTTCATCAGGCGGGCATCACAGACATAGTGGGATTTTCCTTTCCGCAGCACTGCTCGGAGCGGACTGTCCAACATACCATCAGCCATCATAACTTTGGAGAGGAATGGAAGGTAATCGCGGATGATCGCACCCTGGAGCGCGATGCTGGAGGTCGAGATCAGCAGGGGCTGGTTCGGCAGGCCGGCACGTGACCGGTATCGCCGAAACACTACCCCTGCTACCAGATAGGCGTATGTTTTTCCAATGCCTGTCCCGGCATCGCACAGGGCAATGCTACCATTCAGCATGGTGTCCAGCATCTGATGGCTCAGTTCCACCTGTGCCGGACGCTCCACCATCCCGTGAGCCGGGAGCAAGTCCCGGAAGACATGGTCGATATCTTGGTGAGGGTCTTTCCTGTAATTATATTTTTCCATCATTCAAATCCTCATATCATTTGTTTGGTTACTAATCGTCTCACCGCATTTGCAGCTCGCCCCCCGGTGAGTTAGGAACAGCACGGAAAAGGTTTGGCAGACCTTCACAAACACATTCCGGGGACCTCTACTGCTTTCAGTCCAGGGAATGAGAAAACGGCCTTGCCGGGGCCGTCCGATCCGCTGTGGTATCGCTCGCCGAGGCCCCGCAGGGGCCTCCAGGTCTTGGCGCACATCGGATCTGGTGTCTGTGTGGTGTTCCGCGCTGCTGGTATGAACTTTTCAAGGAACAAAGGAGCCTGTCAGGCTCCGTCAGGAGGCGAATTTCAAGAGGATCTGCTCCATGACCTCCAGGTCTTCACCTCGAAGGTCAGCCGCCAATCGGCGGAGCAGAGCCGTCTGCCTGGGAGACATCCGCTGGCGGTCCAGGTGATACCAATCCGCCACTCGGACCCCGCCGCCATAGCGGCCGCAGACTGTCTCCAGGGGATAGGACCGTGTGAGGATCTCAACATCCCGGCGGATGGTCCGCTCTGAGACACCAAGTTCAGCTGCTAAATTCTGCATGGTGTCCTTCCGACGCTGGCAGAGCAGCTCCAATATCTGTTGTCGCCGCTCCACAGCGTCCACGCCCTTGTCCCCCCTTCCTTCACTTCCTTGCTCATACTCTAACGGTTAATCCGGCAAGCCTTTGTCCGGGTTAAAAAATTTTTTGAAAAAATGTAAAATGGCCGGAGCAAGCCGATCTGTTTCCAGATCAGCGTTGCTCCGGCCTTGTGGTGACATATCGTCCCTGGTCAGTCAGCAGATTTATATATGGTTCGTTTTTGTGCTGCAGCCCTCTCCGTTTTCAGTCCAAGCAGATCTGCAAGAAACACGTGGCCACAACGGGGACAGCGGACGGAGATCACCACCTGCTGGCTGGCATTGGATAATACCTCTCCTTTTTCACACCATGGACAGACTAAACGATGGGCAAATGTATGGCACATCTAAGACTCCTCCCTAAGATGTTCTCTTTTTGGTGAACACTTCGATAAAATAAATTAAATCAAATGGTGGTTTCTCAATCTGATCCGCATGGCCTGTTTGGATACCCGGAACAGAGCTGCCATATCTGTCACCAGTGTTTCCGTATCTCGGCCTGCCCGAAGGCGGTAAAAGGCCCGCTTTATCTGAGGAATGGGCATGAGAACAGCGGAACCAAGGATATTAGCCTGAATCTCCATGTCATCCTCCTGAGCAGCAAGTGTCATAGCCGCACTTTCTCCAGTCCCCTGATAGAGTTTCTTGTGAAGGACCCAGTGGGCCAACTCATGAGCACAGGTAAAGCGCAGCCGGCCAGCAGTCTCCTCATTCTCGCAGAGGGATGCGTCAATAAGAATCGTTCCCGCTTTGACGGGGAAAAGGATATACATCCCTTGCTCTTGATCATAAACAGCTTCTAATCCATCATCAAAAATGGTCTTCCCCAGGATACGCCCATTCTTACGGAGATATTGGTACTCCAGGGAAATACCATAGCTTTCAATAATCTCCTCTACAGGGATAGGCTGCGGATCTCCGTAAAAGAGGATAGTATCATAGGCACACAGCACCTTTCGCGCGATGGTTTCCAGCACCTGATCCCGGTAATAGATACGTTCCATCCCTACCCTCCCTTTTGATCCTTGTCCCGTTGTGTGAGGCGGTCAATAAATGCTTGCCACTCCTCATCGGTAGCATCGACTTCCTTGGCTGTCCGCAGGGCGGCCCGCACAATATCCCGCTCCATGATATACTCCGGAAGGTCTGCCGATACACACTGTTCCTTGGACTTTGCAGCCAGATCCAGCAGATACCTCCGCTCATCCACATTCAAATGTAACTCCTGTGCCAACTTCTCCAGATACTCCTGTGTCGGAGCCGGTTTTCGATCTGTTTCAATATTGCTCATATACACCGGGGATAGGCCCAATCTGGCAGGATAAGGTACAATAATTTTCGCAAATTGAAAAGCAAACAAAAGAAGACATGGTTTGCAGCCCTCTGGTAGAATGAAGTCGCGACACACCATTCTGAAAGGAGCGAGCAAACCATGCCTGAAAAGATTGTACAGCTGAATGAGGAAGTAATCAAGGGGCAGCTCAAGGAACTTGTGCGTGGCAGCGTAGAGGAGACACTCAACAAGCTGCTGGAGGCCGAGGCAGAGAAGCTGACCCAGGCTGCCCGGTACGAGCGTAATGAGCAGCGCCAGGGGTACCGGAGCGGCCACTACAACCGGAATCTCACCACTACATCCGGGGACGTTACCCTGAAGGTGCCCAAGCTCAAGGGGATCTCCTTTGAGACCGCCATCATTGAGCGGTATCGCCGCCGGGAGAGCAGTGTAGAAGAAGCTCTCATTGAGATGTACCTGGCAGGCGTATCCGTCCGACGTGTGGAGGATATTACTGAGGCTCTGTGGGGCAGCAAGGTGTCTCCGGCCACCATCAGTGAGCTGAACAAGAAAGCGTATGTCCACATTGAAGACTGGCGGAACCGCCCTCTGCAAGGCGGGCGCTATCCGTATGTCTATGTGGATGGGATCTACCTGCGCCGAAATTGGGGCGGAGAGTTTGAAAATGTGGCCATTCTGGTGGCGATTGCAGTGAATGAGGACGGATACCGTGAGGTTCTTGGTGCCGCCGAGGGGATGAAAGAGGACAAGTCCAGCTGGGTCAGCTTCTTCCAGTGGCTGCGCGGCCGCGGCCTGGACGGGGTTAAACTGGTGGTTGGAGACAAATGCCTTGGTATGCTGGAAGCTGTGGGAGAAGTATTCCCAGAGGCCAAGTACCAGCGGTGTACTGTGCACTTCTACCGCAATGTGTTCTCCGTAACGCCTCGCTCCAAGGTGAAGCTGGTGGCAAAGATGCTCAAAGCGATCCATGCTCAGGAGAGCAAGAAAGCTGCCCGGGAGAAAGCCAAAGCCGTGGTGGAGCAACTGCGCTCTATGAAGTTGAAAGAGGCCGCCAAGAAGGTGGAGGATGGCATTGAGGAAACGCTGACTTACTGCGATTTTCCCAGCGAACACTGGACTCGCATCCGTACCAATAACGTCATTGAACGGCTCAACCGGGAGATCCGCCGCCGCACTCGTGTAGTGGGCAGTTTCCCAGACGGCAACTCCGCCCTCATGCTGGTCTGCGCCCGGCTGCGCCATGTGGCCGGCACCCAGTGGGGCAACAAGAAGTACATGAACATGAAGCACCTGGAGGCTGCCCTTGAGGACGCCTCCATTGCTGGCTGACTTCTCTCATGCCAGGGCCTGCAAACCATTTTGCGAAAATTCCTTGACACTACCTCTGGCAGCCAGCCCTCTTAGGGTAATGCCCATAGAGGAACGCCTCTGGCGTACAAAGCCTCCAAAGGTCTGTTCCATTTTTCCACCTCCACTTCGAGTGTTCTCTGTCTGGGGAACGTCTGCTCAAAGTATACCAAACAAATGTTTGATAATCAAGATATAGAACAGGAGGTGTCCCCAAACAGGGACACCTCCTGTTTTCACAACCAACTGGCCATCTGCCGCATTTCCTCCCGCACGTTATCTGGTTCCAAAATACGAATTTTTCCTGCGAAAGTAAATATCCATCCAAAGAAAGGAGGGCTGGGGGCTACCTCTACAATGGCTTGGAAGTGGTCATCATCCACTACCTCTGTGCGAACGCCTTCACCAAAGCGGTCTATTATGCTCCGCATCACATCATTTTCGCAAAAAAGTGTTACCATTTGGAGGTCGTCCGGGTACATCCCAAAAACCTTTTGCACATACTCTGCCGGCTCAAAACCAAGGAGCTGGTGGCCTGGCTGATCCATCATCTCCACCGACGTCATACGGTCCACCCGGAACTGAGAAAGTTTCATATGTTTTTCTGACCATCCCACCACATAATAATGATCCCGATTCCAGATCAGGGCGTAAGGAGTGAACTGATAGCGATACCCTTGGTGTTTCAACACTTTCTCTTTGGTGGGGAGATACTCATAATACTGAAAACTGATTTGCTGATTCGATTGGATCGAGGATTGAATTGTATCTACAATGTAATAAATTGCCTCATTACTTGGTTTCGGCATCCCATCCATATAAATGTGCCTATCCAGCTGTTCCGCCTGGGCGCTGCTTGTGAGTTGCCCCAGTTTTCGTATCAGGTCCCCGCTCTTTTTGGATGTGATAAACCGTGAGGACTCTACAGCATCTACCAGCAGTTTTAACTCCGGAAGTTCAAAAAGACGATTACCAATAAAATAATGGTTTTGTGTGCTCCTAACACACACAATATCTACCCCAAGGGCGATAAGGATATCTATATCATGATAAACACTTTTCCGGCTTGCCTCAATTCCTAGGCTGCTCCAATGTTTAAGGATATCTTGAACAGAGACAGGATGGGAATCATCTGTATGAGAATATAAATATTTCCATAAATAAATCACTCTGATTTGAGCTTCATTTTTCATACCATTCACCCTATATGACATTTTACTATTAAAACTGCAAAAAGCAGATGACGGAAAGTTACTCAAATGCTATAATCTACTCACATCTCAAAGGAAGAACATATCATCACCCTTCTCATGCCTTTTCTATCAAGTAAGTATGTATATGCTATTATCCAACAAATACTCTTGAAAACTTTGTTCCCGATTACAGCCAATAATGGTGAGATAAAAATATTAAGCATCTTTCGCACGGGAGGTTAGTTACAATGAGAAATCCATGGCCAATTTTCAGCATTGCGGCTCTCTCCGGAGCTGCGTGCCTGATATATGATCACTTTTTTTCTTACGAGACTATGTGGATTGCTGTTGTAGTGTTCCTTGTGCTACTGGCTCTATGCTTTTTCGCATATTGCAAATATGAACGCTGGCTGGCAAAGAAATTGAACCCCTATGTGGTGGCGTATCAACGCGACCATAATCTTGAGAATTTGAAACAGGGATTGGATCGCTGGCGTCCCTGGGCACTCAGCAAGCATTCTAAAAGCATCATTACAGCGAACTGGTTCTCCGCTCTGCTGGAACAACAGCGCTGGACAGAAG
>NZ_JBKVXZ010000041.1:0-31610 GCF_046973065.1 Flintibacter sp.
TGCGCGGCAGGGCCGTAGCGCTCCGGGTCCCGGGCGGCCAGCTTCTCGGTCACCGCCGCGGCAAATCCCGCGTCGGTAATGGCCAGCATGGCGCAGGAGCCGCGGCCAAGGTGGAAGCCCAGTTCCGCTTTGGAGTAGGGCACTTCCAGCCACAGGACGTTGCCTGCCTCGCCAAAGTGGGCGGCCCGGCGGTTGGTGTTGGCCGCCGCGTCGCTGGCCAGCAGCACCAGGCGGGCCTGACGGGCCCGGCAGACGGCGCCCACCGGCTCCTCGCCGATCTCCAGCCGTCCCGCCTTACGGGCCAGGCCCAGCAGGTGGAGAATGGGATCATTGGGCATCCTGGGGCACCTCCTTCATCTGTTCTTCCAGCGCCTGATATACTTCCTCAGGAAGGGGGGCAGAAAAGGCCCGCTCCAGCGCCTTGGACTTTTTGGTCTTAGCCAGACATGCGGGATTGGGACACACATAGGCCCCCCGCCCAGGCAGCTTTCCCCGGAAATCCAGGGACACCTGCCCCTCCGGAGAACGGACTACCCGGATCAGTTCCTTTTTCGGCTTCATCTCCCGGCAGCCAACACACTGGCGCATGGGGATCTTCTTGGGCACAGATCTCACCCCTTTCATGACAAAATTGATATGGATTACTCTTCCTCGCTCTCCACAGGCTCCTCAGCCACCAGAGCGTCGTCCTCCAGCTCCTCCTGCTGGATCTCCTCGATTGGCTCCAGGGGAGCGGAGGCGGGCTTAATGTCGATCTTCCAGCCGGTGAGCTTGGCGGCCAGGCGGGCGTTCTGGCCCTCCTTGCCGATGGCCAGAGACAGCTGGTCGTCGGGCACTACCACGCGGCAGCTCTTGCCGTCGGGCAGAGGCTCCACGCTGACCACGTCGGCGGGAGAGAGCGCGGCGGCAATGTACTCGGCGGGATCGTCGGAGTACTTGATGATGTCCATCTTCTCGCCCTTAAGCTCCTCCACGATGGTGTTGACACGCTGACCGCGGGGGCCGACACAGGCGCCGATGGGATCTACGTTGGGGTCAGCGGACCAGACCGCCAGCTTGGTGCGGGAACCGGCCTCACGGGCGATGGAGCGGATCTCCACGGTGCCGTCGTAGATCTCAGGCACTTCCAGCTCAAAGAGGCGCTTGACCAGGCCGGGGTGGGTGCGGGAGATAATGACCTGGGGACCCTTGGTGGCCTTGCGCACCTCCACCATATACACCTTCAGGCGCTGGCCCTCCACGTAGCTCTCACCCTTGACCTGCTCGTTGGCGCCCAGATAGGCGTCGGTGAACTCAGAGCCGGAGCTGATGCGCAGGGTGACCGCCCCGTTGCGGGGATCGATGCGGGTAACCACGCCGGTGAGCAACTCGTGCTCCTTGGAGGAGAACTCGTCGTATACCATGCCCTGCTCGGCCTCGCGGATACCCTGGATAATGACCTGGCGAGCAGTCTGAGCGGCAATGCGGCCAAAGCTCTTGGGCTTGACCTCAATACGCACCACGTCACCCAGCTCGGCCCGGGGCAGGGCGGCCTTGGCCTCCTGCAGGCTGATCTCGGTGTTGGGATTGTCCACGACCTCTACTACATCCTTCTTCAGGAACATGCGGACGGTGTTGGTCTCGGGGTTGGCGTCCACAATCAGGTTATCGCCCACGCCCTCATGGTCCCGGCGGTACGCCGATACCAGAGCCTGGGTAATCTTCTCCATCATATAGCCGGGCTTGATGCCCTTCTCCTGCTCGATCTGAGCAATGGCGGCAAAAAATTCCTGTCCGTCCAGCTCGTTGCTATTGACCTTTTTCGTTGTTCTCTTAGCCACGTCGGTCTCCTCCTACTATTCTCAGAAGCGGGGGTACAGCCGTACCAGCGCCAGTTCTTTCTTCTCAAATTTCATGGGCGCGCCGCCCACATTCAGGGTCACGTCTCCGTCCTCATAGGACTCCAGCAGCCCCACATAGTCCTTCCGGCCGTCCCGGGCCCGGTAGAGCTTGACCTCCACCTCAGCGCCCTGGAACTGGGCGAAGTGCTCCGGCTTTTTCAGTGCCCGGTCCGCTCCGGCGGAGGACACCTCCAGGGTGTAGCTGCCCTCAATGGGGTCGGCCTCGTCCAGAGCATCGGACAGGGGGCGGGAGACCGCCTCGCAGTCGTTGATGGACACGCCCCCCTCCTTATCAATATAGAAGCGGAGATACCACTCCCCTGCCTCCTTTACATATTCCACATCCCACAGGGAGCAGCCCGCCGCCTCCACGAAGGGCTGGGCAAGCTGGGCCGCCATCTCGGTCACTTTTGCCATGTCAAAAACCTCCAAACTGCACTGGGCGCTCCGCTGGCCGACGGTAGTCGAGCCCATTTGGTCAATCAAAAAGAGCGGAGCCGAAACCCCACTCTAGCCAATACTACCATAATTCTTTATTTAATATACCACAGCCCCGTTCCGATTGCAAGGGGCTGGAAGATTATTTTTCCTTTTCGTACAAACGTGGAGGGCGGCATAGCCGCCCTCCACAGGCAATTTTCTCTTAGGAAAGCAGGATTCGGTCGTTATCCAGCTCTTTTCCCGCTCCCTGGCGGAATTTCGCCAGCAAGTCGTCCACGGTGAGGGTGCTGCGCTCCTCCCCCGCCACGTCAAACACCACCCGTCCCCGGTCCATCATCAGGGTGCGGTTGCCCAGTTCCAGGGCCTGGTGCATGTTGTGGGTCACCATCAGGGTGGTGATCTTGTGCTCCCGGACCACCTGCTTGGTGATCTCCAGCACCTTCTCCGCAGTTCCCGGGTCCAGCGCGGCGGTGTGCTCGTCCAGCAGCAGCACCTTGGGCGGCACCATGGTAGACATCAGCAGCGTCAGAGCCTGGCGCTGTCCGCCGGAGAGCAACCCCACCGGCTGGCGCATCCGGTCTTCCAGCCCCATGTCCAGCCGGGCCAGCTGATCCCGGAAAAAGGCCCGGTCCGCCTTGCTGGTACGGCTGAAAAAGGCGTTCTGGTGCTTGGCAGTACGGAGATAGGCCAGCGCCAAATTCTCCTCAATGGTCATGTGGGGAGCCGTGCCCCGCATGGGGTCCTGAAACAGACGGCCCATTTCCCGGCTGCGCCGGTACTCCGGCTTGTAAGTAATATCCTCCCCATCCAGCACAATGGAGCCGCCATCCACATAGAACACGCCGGCGATGGCGTGAAACAGGGTGGATTTTCCTGCACCGTTGGAGCCCACGATGGTAATAAAGTCTCCATCTTCTACTGTCAGACTCAACCCGGACAAAGCCGTCTTTTCGTTGACGGTTCCGGGGTTAAAGGTCTTGGTCAGATTCTTCATCTCCAGCTTACCCATGGTTACTGCTCCTCCTTTCTTGCAGCAATGGCCCGACGCTTCTGAATCTGGAATGCAGTCCAGCGGCGCACGGCCGGAGCCGCGATGGCGGCACCCACGATGATGGCGGAGACCAGCTTCATGTAGTCGGCGGGAACGTTAAAGCGCAGGGCGGCTGCGTAGATGCAGCGATAGATGATGCTGCCTGCGATAACGCCCACTACACCGCGAGCCATAGAGCTCTTTCCGATGAGGGTCTCGCCGATGACCAGTGCGGCCAGAGCCAGCACCACCATGCCGGTTCCGCTGTTCACATCGGCGAAGGTGCTGTACTGGGCCACCATCGCGCCGGACAGGCCGGTCAAAGCATTGGCTACACACAGACCGACGGTAATAGTAAAGGTGGGATTGATGGAGGAAGCCCGCACCATATCCGCATTGTCACCGGTAGCCCGGATGGACAGTCCCAGCCGGGTCCCTAAAAACAGCACCAGCAGAACCGCCACCACGATCACAATTCCCGCTGTCACTGCCAGCTTATACCAGCTTCCGGCAAAGCCGGCCTCATTGGCCATGGTGTAGATGGTATCAGCCATAAACAAGGATTGATTGCTCTTTCCCATCACCATCAGATTGATGCTGTACAGGCCGATATTGGTAATGATTCCCGCCAAAATAGATGGAACAGATAACTTTGTCTGAAGAAATGCCGTCACAAATCCGGCCAGTGCCGCGGCCAGCATTCCGGCAGGCAGAGCCAGGATCGGGTGACCTGCCAGGCACATCATAGCCGACACTGCACTGCCCAGAACGAAAGCCCCATCTGTGGTCATATCGGCAATGTTTAAAATGGAAAAACTGAGAAATAGAGCCAGCGCCACCGGCGCATAGACAAAGCCCGCTTCCAGTGCGGTTTGAAGTACGGTAACCACAGCAATCGCTCCTCTCAATGGACAGGCCATCCCTCCGCATTTCAGCGGAGGGATGGCGGATGAAAATGTAAAATCCTTTGCAGGTTAATCCTGGGTGGTCTGAACCTCGACCACCTGGGAGCCCATGTCAGAGAACATGGAGTAATCGATGCCCAGGGTCTTCGCGGTATCGGTGTTCACGGTGATAATATCGCCGGAGACAGTGATGAAGTCAGGGAACTCGCCGGTCTGGAGCACCTGGAGGGCCAGGTCAGCGGTCTGAGTACCCAGGTCGGTGTAGTTCACGCCGCAGGTGGCGAAAGCGCCATTGCGGACAAAGGAGTCCGCGCCCGCATAGTGGGGAATCCCCGCCTCAGCCAGCATGGGAGCGATGGCCAGCTCAGCCGCCTGCACCACATTGTCGGTGGGAGTAAAGACTGCGTCTACCTGATCCAGCATGGAGCTGACCGCGGCAATGATCTCGTCAGAGGTGTTGCCGGTCTTCTCAATATAGGAGATGCCCTTGGCGTCCAGGTATTCCTTGGCGTCCTCAATAGCAGGAGCACTGTTTACCTCAGAGGTGGAGTACAGCAGACCCACGGTTTTGACCTCAGGATTCTGGGCCAACATCATATCCAGCAGCAACTCTACATTCAGCGCGTCACTGGTGCCGGTGACGTAGGGAATGCCAGTCAGTTTGGCTACCTCGGGGTAGCTGACCGTGCCGTAAATCACCGGGGTCTGGGTCTGCTGGGCGGTAGAGGCCATCTGCTGAGCTGCCAGCGTACCAATGGGAACGATAGCATCATAGCCGCCGGCGATGATCTCCGCGCCAATCTGAGCCAGAGTGGAAGTATCGTTGTTGCCGTTGAAGTCCTTGTACTCGATCTCCACGCCCAGTTTCTTTTCCTTGGCATCCAGCTCAGCGGTAATGGCGTCCCGGATCTCATTCATGGACGCATGGTCCAGCTGGCGAACCACCGCGATCTTATATCCATCCCCATTTCCGGAGCCAGAGGTGTTCCCAGATCCAGAGGAATTGGACGTTCCAGCGTTGCCGCCGGAGCAGGCCGCCAGAGACAATGCCATGGCACAGGACAGAGACAGAGCCGCAAACTTCTTGACCACGTTGTTCTTTTTCATAATGTTACCTCCATAATTGGCCATTTGGCCGAAATTTGTTTGGGTGGGCGATGGAGGGGCCGCTGCCAACGGCCTTGATTTGGAGTCTTGCGGGTATAAAAAAACAGCCCCTTATCCCACATGGGACAAGAGCCTGACTCCTGCGATACCACCCAAATTGACGTTTTCACGTCCGCTCGCTTCACGCGCCATCACGCGTGCCCGATGGATAACGGGTGGGTCCCCGTCGGCATCTACTAGGTTGCCCGTTCAAGCCGCCCTCGAAAGACCATTCACTCGGCCGCGCCCCGCCCTGATCTCACCACCCAGGACTCTCTTTGGGTTTGCTGCACCGGCTACTCTTCTTTCTCATAGGTTTGGATTGGATTTACTTGTTGGTGCTATTATATGCACGGCCTTTTGGTTTGTCAACCCTTTTTTTCACATCCTACAAAAAGGGCGACTGACTCCAGCCGCCCCTCTGCTATGCATACCACATTATTCCTCTTCCAGTGCTTCCACTGCCTGTTCCAGAGTTTGAGCCTCCAATGCATTGGCCACCCGGCCCAAGTAGTTCACATAGTACACCGCTGCCACCAGCGAAAAGACCGAAATCACTACGCCAGCTACCAGTAAAATAATTGCTTCCGTGTCTATGACTGCGGGTGTCGGAATCAGTGCATACCCGCATGCCACTATGGTCGATGCAGCACTCAGCCACCAAAGGATTTTTCCCCGACGCAAGATTTCATCTTGCTCCAGATTCTCCAGCAGATGTCGGGTTCCCAGAATGACAAGCCACAGTACCACCAAAGTTCCCAAGGTTTTGATGGTACTCAGAATCTGTCCTAATACGCTTCCTGAGCCCACCAAAGCTTGGATAATTGCCAACACAATCAATACGATTTCACAAAGAAAAGCATCTTTGTACTCTGGCCGGACATCTCGCAGCCCATACAGTCCTACCAGGTATACAATACCGCCAACCACCGCCGCGATCCCGCTCAGCAGCACAAAGAACGCAATCAGTCCCATTCCCCCGGTCACAAAGAAGGCGAATGGATTGCTCCATACAATCATAAGCGCAAGAATTGCATTTGCGAGGATCACCGCCAGGGAAACCAGAGTCACAATATTCCCAGTGCGCATTAAGCGAAACTTCCGGGAGGCGTGCAGAGCTGTTTCACGATCGATCGTCATATCCGGCTCACTCTTTTGTTGCTTTTTTATATTTTTATCATGCTCCTATTTTTATATTTTGTCAATTTTGCTTAATCATATTTAAGGCTTGTTTTCTGCTTATTTACCCCACTCTGCATTTTTCCTGTTTTCTGCAACCAATTCTTCTTTTAAGGTTTATATCAATAAACCCACTTTCTATTTGAAGTTTATCACACTAAACCTTCTGTGTCAAGAAAAATCCCCCTGTCAAATGACAAGGGGATTCGAGAACATAAGGATTACCTTTTCGATCTTAAGGCGCCTTTCCCGCAGAAGAGCGCCCATAAAAAATACCCGGCCAAAAGGCCGGGTATTTAGAGGGAGCAAAATTACTCCTCGATCTCAATAACAGCGCTTTTGCCGCGGAAGGTCACCCATATAAAAACCGCCCGGCAAAAGCCGGGCGGCATAGGGAGTTGTTAATTACTCCTCGATCTCAATAACAGCGCCGGAACCCACGGTGCGGCCACCCTCACGGATAGCGAAACGCAGGCCCTTCTCGATGGCGATGGGGGTGATCAGCTCCACCTTCATGTCAACGTTATCGCCGGGCATGCACATCTCGGTGCCCTCGGGCAGGGTGATGACGCCGGTAACGTCAGTGGTACGGAAGTAGAACTGAGGACGGTAGTTGTTAAAGAAGGGGGTGTGACGGCCGCCCTCGTCCTTGCTCAGAACGTACACCTGGCCCACAAACTTGGTGTGGGGGTGAATGGAGCCGGGCTTACACAGAACCTGGCCACGCTCGATGTCGGTCTTGGCGACGCCGCGCAGCAGGGTGCCGATGTTGTCGCCGGCCTCAGCAAAGTCCAGCAGCTTGCGGAACATCTCGATGCCGGTGACGACGGTCTTCTTCTTCTCGTCGGTCAGGCCAACGATCTCGACTTCCTCGTTCATCTTGATGGTACCGCGCTCCACACGGCCGGTAGCGACGGTGCCGCGGCCAGTGATGGTGAACACGTCCTCGACGGGCATCAGGAAGGGCTGATCCGCCTTACGGTCAGGAGTGGGGATATAGCTGTCGACGGCATCCATCAGCTCCTTGATGCAGGCGAAGTCGGGATCGTCCACACCGCCCTCGCAGGTCAGGGCGTTCAGAGCGGAGCCCTTGATGATGGGGATATCGTCGCCGGGGAACTCGTACTTGGACAGGGTCTCGCGGACCTCCATCTCGACCAGCTCCAGCAGCTCCTCGTCGTCCACCTGATCGCACTTGTTCAGGAACACGACGATGGCGGGCACGCCCACCTGACGGGCCAGCAGGATGTGCTCCTTGGTCTGAGCCATGGGGCCGTCGGTAGCAGCGATAACCAGGATAGCACCGTCCATCTGAGCAGCGCCGGTGATCATGTTCTTGATATAGTCGGCGTGGCCCGGGCAGTCAACGTGAGCATAGTGACGGGCGTCAGTCTCATACTCAACGTGAGCGGTGTTGATGGTGATGCCGCGCTCCTTCTCCTCGGGAGCCTTGTCGATGCTGGCGTAGTCCTCGAACTGGGCCTTGCCCTGCATAGCCAGGTACTTGGTGATGGCGGCGGTCAGAGTGGTCTTGCCGTGGTCAACGTGGCCGATGGTGCCGATGTTGACATGGGGCTTGGTACGCTCGAATTTCTGCTTAGCCATTAGAATTTCCTCCTTATATTGCAGTAATCAAACATAAATAAAATGGGTCTTGCATATCAGGGCTATTTTATCCTATTCTGGCCATAATTGCAAGCCTAATTTCCCGGGTGCGGAGCCCCAGGAGTAAAAATTACTCCTGGCTGCGGCCGCGCTCGGCAATGATCTTCTCAGCAATGCTCTTGGGAATCTCCACATAGCTGTGGGGCTCCATGGAGTACTGGCCACGGCCCTGAGTAGAAGAACGCAGGTCGGTAGCATAGCC
Source organism: Flintibacter sp. (assembly GCF_046973065.1). Lineage (NCBI taxonomy): Bacteria > Bacillati > Bacillota > Clostridia > Eubacteriales > Flintibacter > Flintibacter sp. The sequence goes on from NZ_JBKVXZ010000041.1 coordinate 8,449, forward strand.
AAACATGTTGGCCAGAGGCACCAGAGCGTCGATCTGGGTAGCGCCGGGACGGCTCTCCTGGCCCTGGATCTGTCCGCGGCGGCTGTTCAGGTCGCCGATGACGTTGCCCAGGTACTCGTCGGGAGCAATGACAGAAACCTTCATCATAGGCTCCAGCAGGATGGGCTGGGCCTTGCGGCAGGCCTCCTTGAAGGCCATGGAACCGGCAATCTTAAAGGCCATCTCAGAGGAGTCGACCTCGTGGTAGGAACCGAAGGTCAGGTGGACCTTCACGTCCACAACGGGATAGCCAGCCAGAACACCGGCCTGCATGGCACCCTGGATACCAGCGTCGACAGCGGGGATATACTCCTTGGGGATGACGCCGCCGGTGATCTCATTGAGGAACTCATAGCCCTTACCGGACTCGTTGGGCTCCACAGTGATGCGGACGTGGCCGTACTGGCCCTTACCGCCGGACTGACGGGCATACTTGGTATCCTGCTCCACGCTCTTCTTGATGGTCTCCTTATAGGCAACCTGGGGAGCACCCACGTTGGCCTCGACCTTGTACTCACGCAGCAGACGGTCCACGATGATTTCCAGATGCAGCTCGCCCATGCCGGCGATGATGGTCTGACCGGTCTCCTCATCGGTGTAGGTCTTAAAGGTGGGATCCTCCTCGGCCAGCTTCATCAGGGCGATGCCCATCTTCTCCTGACCAGCCTTGGTCTTAGGCTCGATAGCCACGCGGATAACGGGCTCGGGGAAGTCCATGGACTCCAGAATGATGGGGTGCTTCTCATCACACAGGGTGTCACCGGTGGTGGAGTTCTTCAGGCCGATTACGGCGCAGATGTCGCCGGAATAGCAGCACTCGATATCCTCACGGTGGTTGGCGTGCATTTGCAGAATACGGCCGATGCGCTCCTTCTGCTTCTTGGTGGAGTTGAGCACGGTGGTACCGGTGGTCAGAACGCCGGAGTACACACGCACGAAAGACAGACGGCCCACGTAGGGGTCGGTGGCAATCTTAAAGGCCAGAGCGGAGAAGGGACCCTCGTCCTCGGAGTGACGCTCCTCCTCTTCCTCGGTCTCGGGGTTGACTCCCTTGATGGCGGGGATGTCAACAGGAGAAGGCAGATAGTCCACGATAGCATCCAGCAGCTTCTGGACACCCTTATTCTTGTAAGAGGTGCCGCACACCACAGGAACCATCAGGTTATCAATGGTGGCCTTACGGATGGCCCGACGGATCATGTCCTGAGGAACAGGCTGCTCCTCCAGAACCAGCATCATGATCTCCTCGTCAACGTCGGCGCAGGCGTCCAGCAGCTTGGTGCGGTACTCCTGAGCCAGCTCCATCATGTCAGCGGGGATCTCCTCCACGCGCATGTCCTTGCCCAGGTCATCATAGTAGATGTCCGCGTCCATCTCAACCAGGTCGATGATACCCTTAAAGGTCTCTTCCTTGCCGATAGGCAGCTGGATGGGCACCGCATTACACTTCAGACGGTCGTGGATCATGTTGAGCACGTTGTAAAAGTCAGCGCCCATGATGTCCATCTTGTTGACGTAAATCATGCGGGGGACCTTGTAGTCGTCAGCCTGACGCCAAACAGTCTCGGACTGGGGCTCTACGCCGCCCTTGGCGCACATAACGGTAACAGAGCCGTCCAGCACGCGCAGGGAACGCTGAACCTCAACGGTGAAGTCCACGTGGCCCGGGGTGTCGATGATGTTCAGACGGGTCTGGGGGAACTGATTCTTGGTTCCCGTCCAGTAACAGGTGGTAGCAGCGGAAGTAATGGTGATGCCGCGCTCCTGCTCCTGAGCCATCCAGTCCATGGTGGCGGTACCCTCGTGGGTCTCGCCGATCTTGTAGTTTACGCCGGTGTAGTAAAGGATACGCTCGGTAGTAGTGGTCTTACCAGCATCGATGTGAGCCATGATGCCAATGTTTCGGGTATTCTGCAAAGAAACTTTTCTAGGCATACTTTGTCTCCTTCTAAATTACCAGCGATAGTGAGCGAAGGCCTTGTTGGACTCGGCCATCTTGTGGGTGTCCTCGCGCTTCTTCACGGCGCCGCCAAGGTTGTTGGCAGCATCCATGATCTCGCCAGCCAGACGCTCCTTCATGGTCTTCTCGCCACGGCTGCGAGCATAGCTGGTCAGCCAGCGCAGACCCAGGGTCTGACGGCGCTCGGGACGAACTTCAATAGGCACCTGGTAGGTAGCGCCGCCCACACGGCGGGCCTTGACCTCCAGGGAGGGCATGATGTTCTCCAGAGCCTGAGTGTAAACCTCCATGGGCTCCTTACCGGTCTTCTCCTTGATGATATCGAAGGCACCGTAGACCACCTTCTGAGCCACGCCCTTCTTGCCATCCAGCATGATGCTGTTGGTAAGCTTGGTAACCAAAACGGAGTTATACAGCGGATCGGGCAGAACCTCCCGCTTGGGTACATTTCCTCTTCTGGGCACTTTGCTTCCCTCCTTCTTATAATAATATAGAAATCATAGGTACTCGAACTGCTTTTTGCAATCCGTGTAATGCCTGTCCGAGGTTTTCCCATATATATAGGTAAACGCTCGGCAAGGCAGCTTGCCTTGCGCAAACGCACAATGCAATCTCAGTGGTCAGCCTCTTAGGACTGACAGGGGAAGTATCCGGTTTGGATTACTTCTTCTTACCGGCCTTGGGACGCTTGGCACCGTACTTGGAACGAGCCTGCATACGGCCGTTGACGCCCTGGGTATCCAGAGTGCCGCGGATGATGTGGTAACGCACACCGGGCAGGTCCTTAACACGGCCGCCGCGGATCATAACCACGGAGTGCTCCTGCAGGTTGTGGCCCACGCCAGGGATATAAGCGGTGACCTCGTAGCCGTTGGTCAGACGCACACGGGCGATCTTACGCAGAGCGGAGTTCGGCTTCTTAGGAGTAGAAGTACGAACGGCAGTGCAGACACCTCTCTTCTGGGGAGAAGGCAGATCGGTCTGGCGATTCTTCAGGGTGTTCAGGCCGTGCTGGAGGGCGGGAGAAGTGGACTTATAGCTCACCTGCTCGCGGCCCTTGCGAACCAGCTGATTAAAAGTAGGCATGATTTTCCTCCTTTCCTGAAATCTGTCCCTTGTGGGACATGGTATTTATTTTAACAAAATAAGGGGGACCTTATTCTGCTAAAACCAAAAAAGTTTTGCGATCACACCAGGGCGGCGATGGCCGCACCCACAGCGATCCCGCAGGCCTCTCCCAGTGCCTTCATGGTGCTCACCTGCTCCAGGGGCACCTGCTGGCGCACCGCCTCCTGTACCAGAGGCTGGAGAATACGGGGGTCTGCGTCCTGGGCCATATACACACGTTTGGCCCGGTGGTCCTTCAAGGCCCGGCGGGTCTGCTTGGCGCCCACCACCTTGTTTTCCTGCTTGAGTTGCTCGATCATAATTCGGTGCCCTCCTCTCCCCCGTTGCCAGGGGCGTTTCATCGGGTAAAAGGGCAGATTGCCCCTACCACCGCAATTTGGAATTATAGCATGTTGTCAAGGCCACGTCAAGCACAGATTTTCTCTAAATTTTCCGTTCTTTCTGTCTATTTTCTCCAGAAGGACAGTATGAGCCTGGAAGTTGGGGAAATACTACCTCAAACAGGGAAAGGAGGTATGCGTTTTGACCGTCCATGTCAACGACAACTGCATCGGCTGCGGCCTGTGTGTCAACATGTGCGGCAACGTCTTTCTGATGACGGAGGAAGGTGTAGCCGCTGCCCGGGACGAGATCTTCCCGGAACAGGAGGCTCCTGCTCAGGAAGCTGCGGAGAGCTGCCCTGTTCAAGCCATTGAGATTCGTGAGTAACCGCTTTATTTCCGTTTTTTCAGCGGCAAAACCGGAATGTCAGGCGGCAAACTCAAAAAGAAGGACACGACTCACGTCGTGTCCTTCTTTTTGGAGCGAGTGACGAGGCTCGAACTCGCTACCTCCACCTTGGCAAGGTGGCGCTCTACCAGATGAGCTACACTCGCAAAATATAAGATGTACCATTGGGTACATCTTATTGCATGATTGCACTTGGAGCGAGTGACGAGGCTCGAACTCGCTACCTCCACCTTGGCAAGGTGGCGCTCTACCAGATGAGCTACACTCGCAAGCGACAATCGGTATTATAACAGAATTTTCAACAATGTCAACCGCTTTTTTAAAATTTTCAAAATTATTTTCAGAGCGGAATCAATTGCAGGCAGGGACCTGCTGGGCATCCCAGACATACCCCTGCTGCGTCATGGTCTGATCTACGTTATAGGCCACATTCCCTGTGCGGCTCAGATCCACATGGCGGTAACCAGAGGCGGTCTGCACCACGTTCCAGAAGTGACTCTGTCCATTCTTCTGCCCGTCAACCACAGAACAGGTAATCCCCACCTGACGGCAAAGCAGACTAAAGGCCAGCGCCACGCCCTGGCTGTCTCCGCCTCCGCCCAGCAGGGCGTCATAAGCAGTGCTTCCCCCTTGGGCAGAATACGCCCCCATGGATTGCAGGGTACCGGTAATTCCATCCAGCTTTTCTTTGATGGTCAGCTCCGTCAATGGCTGGCAGATACGCTCCGCCTCCCGGGAGAGGGAATTGCGCCAGCTCTCCAGCGTCTGCAGAGACTGGTGGTAGGTCAGAGTAACTTCCACGATCCGCTGCTGGCCGCTTTCTGGGTACATGGCCACCTGGGCATCGGGAAAGTCCAGCGCCGTGGCCGGATTGGAGAGGTAGGCCTGCCGCACCAACTGCTGGATGTAGGCCTCATCCTCCTCAAAGTAGCTGATGCGCAGCACGACCTCGGTGTCAAAGGAGGACAGGGCTCGGCTCAGCTCGCTGCGGATCGCGGCAGCTCCCGTGGCGTCTACAATGGAGGCCACCTGCTCCCGGGTGCGGCGGTAGGTGATCTGCACGTCGGCCTCATAGCTGCCCACGATGGAGATGACGCTGTACTTGATGTAATCCACCGCGTAGGCTCCCAAAGGGTCCTCCTGTTTCACCTCCAGGCAGGCTTCATCCATCAGCTTTTTGAAGTCCGCCTCTTCGCCGGAGTAACGGATGGAACCGCTCTCCTCCCCCTGGTTAATGAGGTAGATGAGCGCGTTGACCAGCTCCTGGTAGTTCTGCACCCGCATGGTATTTGCATCGCCCTCGGCAGTCGGGGTAGCGCTGTGAACGGTGACCGAGGAGTAGTCCCGGTTGAGCATGGAGGAACACCCTGTGCTCAAGAGTATCAGGGCAGCCATAACTGCACACATCATCTTTCGCATCCGGGACTCCTCCTCTTATCCGCTCCGGGCGGTCACATACCCAGTTCTTCCTCGATCAGTACCACTTCTGCCTGTTCAAAGCCGGTGGGCTTTCTCCACAGGACGCTCAATCCCCGGCAGATGCGCTCGGGACTCTTACAGTCGTAGCAGCGGTCCGCCTTGACGGCGCAGGGCGTCTTTTTCCCCAGCCGCTGCGCATTCTTGGGGGCAGCCACATTCCGTGCCCGCCACAGGGCCTTTTCAAAATCAGGGGCGATTTTGTTGATGCCCACCACATAGTACACCCGCTTGGGTCCAAACATGGAGGCGGCCACCCGGTTGCAGTTGCCGTCGATGTTGACGATCTCACCCGTCTCCGCCAGGCCGTTCACCGAGGTGAGGTACACGTCGGCCAGCATGGCCCGGCGCAGCTCGCCGCCCTCCCAGTGCCAGATCACCTCATTGTGCTTGGCCAGGCGCTCCGACAGCCCCATGGCCTGAATGGTCATGGAGCCGCCGATGCCCACCGTAGCCCCGTCGATCTGGGCGTCCAGATAGTCTGCCGCCTCCTTGGCCGTGGCAAAGCAGCTGGTCTGAAAGCCCCGCTCCTCCAGATTTTTTCTTACACGTTCCATGTCCGCCATACTTGCTGCTCCTTTCCGGGGAAATCCCCTGTCCTTACACCGCGTCTTTGCGGTAGGTCTTAAAGCCGTTGCCCGTTACCTCGTGGGCGTTGCAGACGATAATGAAGGCATTTTTATCGATCTCAAAGATCATTTCCTTCAGGGTAACAATCTCCTTCTGCTTAAAGGCACACATGAGCACCCGCTTCTCCGATCCGGAGTAAGCGCCCTCGCCCCGCAGCACCGTCACGCCACGGTCCAGGTCCCGCACGATCACATCGGAGACGGCCTGGGCCCGGTCGCTGATGATATAAGCCACCTTGGCGGTATCCATGCCGTAGAGCACCGCATCGGTCACGTAAGCGGACACTACCTGGGCGATCACGCCGTACAGAGCGGCGGTCACATCGCCGAAGGCGATAGCTACCAATACAATGACTGCCAGGTCGATAACCAGCAGCAGCTTGCCCATGGGCGCCCAGGGCAGCTTTAACTTCACCAGGCGAGCGATCAGGTCGGTGCCGCCGGTTGTGGCTCCTTTGACAAAGATAATGCCCAGAGCCAGACCGATCACCGCACCGCCGCAGATGGCGGCCAGCATACGGTCCATGGGGGCAAAATCAAACATCCAGTCGATCACGTCCACCGCTACCGAGGACAGGGCCATGGAGTACAGCGAGGTGACCAGCAGGTGGCCGCCGATATACTTCCAGCCCAGCACAAACAGGGGGATGTTGATGACCAGCACGAAAATACCGATGGGGATGATGGGCAAATAGGCGTTGACCACCTGGCCCACACCGGTGATGCCACCAAAGCCGATGGCGTTGGGGGTGTAGAACCAGTCAAAGCCAACGGCATACAAAATGGATCCAAAGGTGATCCAGAAATAGGCCTCCGCCGTCTTTTTTACTGTAACTTTACTCATAGAAAACCTCCTTACTCCTTTTCAACCATAACACAAAACAATATGCGCTTACTTGTTCTCCGGCTCCAGCAGAGACATCTGCGTCTCTCCCCGGTCCTCCTCCCGCAGCAGCGCGCCGGCGATGGGCAGGCTGCGGGCACGGTAGCGGGACAGATTGACAATGGGGGTGTCCGCCAAAGGCTTGGCGTCGGTCACTACCCTCTTGGGCTTAAGGGCCATCACATTGACGCCCTGGGTGGTGCGGGTAGTCTTGGGGGCCAGGGCGGCGGTGTGGAAAATCATGCACCGGCCATCGCTGGAGTAGACCACCATCTCCAGGTCCTCCCGCAGCAGCAGGGCGGACACCAGGGGCGACTTGTCCGAATAGGCTCCGGTGAGCTTTTTCCGCCGGGTCTGGGTCTGGTAGGCGGACAGCTCCACCCGGGCCACCTTGCCGTTTTCAAAGAAGAACAGCAGCTGTCCGGAATAATCTCCGGGGATACAGGCCCACAGCACCCGCTCCTCCGCCTCCATGGCCAGCTTGGTGGGCAGGTAATCGCCCAGAACACTGGCCTTGCTGTCGTCAAACTCACTCAGGCGGGTCTTGTAGCACTGCTGCTTATCGGTAAACACCAGCAGCTCGTCCCGGTTTGTGGCCTCCCACTGGAGGAAGGGACCATCCCCCTCCTTATACTTCTGGTCACTGGCCATACGCAGGGACTGTGGCGTGATCTTTTTCAGATACCCCTCCCGGGAAAGGAACAGGTTGACCGGGTAGTCGGGTGTCTCGTCCTCCTGGGGCTCCTCCTCCAGCATGTGCTCGTAGACGATGTCGGTACGCCGGGGCTGGGCGTACTTCTTCTTCACGTCGGTAAGCTCCTTGGTGATGATCTTCCGGATGCGCTTGGGGTCGTTCACCGTGGCCTGGAGGTCGGCAATCTCCCCCTCCAGTGCCTCCACCTCCTGGGTGCGCTTGAGGATATACTCCTTATTGATGTTGCGCAGGCGGATGTCGGCCACATATTCGGCCTGGATCTGGTCGATACCAAACCCGATCATCAGGTTGGGCACCACCTCCGCGTCCTCCTCCGTCTCCCGGATGATGGCGATGGCCCGGTCGATGTCCAAAAGGATGCGCCGCAGACCTTTCAGCAGGTGCAGCTTATCCTCCTTCTTCTTCATCTCATGGTACACCCGGCGGCGCACACAGTCCATACGCCAGGCGGTCCACTCCTCCAGAATTTCCCGCGCTCCCATCACCCGGGGCATACCCGCAATGAGGATGTTGAAGTTGCAGGACTGGGAATCCATGAGCGGGGTGGCGCGGAACAGCTTGGCCATCAGCTTGTCCGGGTCGGTGCCCCGTTTGAGGTCGATGGTCAGCTTCAGACCGGAGAGGTCAGTCTCGTCCCGCATGTCGGCAATTTCCTTGATCTTGCCCGCCTTGATGAGCTCCGCCACCTTGTCCATAATAGCCTCGGAGGTGGTGGAGTAGGGGATCTCATAGATCTCGATGAGGTTTTCGCTCTTTAAATAGCGCCACTTGGAACGCACCTTAAAGGAACCCCGGCCGGTGCGGTAAATTTCTCCCAGCGCCTTCTCATCGTAGATGAGCTCGCCGCCAGTGGGCAGGTCAGGCCCCTTCAGGGTGGCCATCAGGTCGCACTCCGGGTCCTTCAGATAGGCGATGGTGGCGTCGCACACCTCTCCCAGATTGAAGCCGCACAGGTTGCTTGCCATACCAACGGCGATGCCCTGGTTGGCGCTCACCAGCACGTTAGGGAAGGTGGTTGGCAGCAGGGTGGGCTCCTTCATCTTGCCGTCGTAGTTGTCCACAAAGTCCACGGTGTCCTGGTCGATGTCCCGGAACAGCTCGCCGCAGATGGCGTCCAGGCGCACCTCGGTGTACCGGCTGGCCGCCCAGGCCATGTCCCGGGAGTACACCTTACCGAAGTTACCCTTGGAGTCCACAAAGGGGTGCAGCAGCGCCCCGTAGCCCCGGCTGAGGCGCACCATGGTGTCGTAGATGGCTGCGTCGCCGTGGGGATTGAGTTTCATGGTCTGCCCCACCACGTTGGCGCTCTTGGTCCGCGCCCCGCCCAGCAGCTTCATCTGGTACATGGTGTACAGGAGCTTGCGGTGGGAGGGCTTGAAGCCGTCGATCTCCGGGATGGCCCGGGAGACGATGACGCTCATGGCGTAAGGCATATAGTTCAGTTCCAGCGTCTCAGTAATGGGCTGCTCCAGCACCTCGGCGTGTAGCCCCATGACGTTGGGGTTATCGAATTTTTTCCCCTCCTGAGGGGTCTTCTTTTTTGCCATTGGATTCCTTCCTTATCACGAAATATCCGCCAGTTCCAGATATTTATAGCCGTTGTCCGCGATGTGGTTCTTCCGGCCCGCCAGGTCATCGCCCAGCAGCAGGTCAAAGACCTGAGCGGTGCGCTCCACGTCCTCCGGCATCACCTTGATGAGGCGGCGGGTGGCCGGGTTCATGGTGGTCAGCCACATCATGTCCGGCTCGTTTTCGCCCAGGCCCTTGGAGCGCTGGATGTCGTACTTCTTCCCCTCCAGGGTGGCCACAATGTCATTCTTCTCCTTATCGGAGTAGGCAAACCAGGTTTTCTCCTTGCAGGTGATCTCATAGAGGGGGGACTCGGCGATATACACATAGCCCTGCTGGATCAGGGTGGGGGTCAGGCGGTAGAGCATGGTGAGCACCAGGGTACGGATCTGGAAGCCGTCCACGTCGGCATCGGTACAGATGACGATCTTGTTCCAGCGCAGGTTGGCCAGATCGAAGGTGGCCAGATCCTTGGCCCGCTTGTCGTGGACCTCCACGCCGCAGCCCAGCACCTTTAACAGGTCGGTAATGATGTCGCTCTTGAAGATCTTGCCGTAGTCGGCCTTCAAACAGTTGAGGATTTTTCCTCGGATTGGCATGATAGCCTGGAACTCTCCGTCCCGAGCCAGCTTGACGCTGCCCAGAGCGGAGTCACCCTCTACGATATACAGCTCGCTGCGCTCGATGTCCTTGGTACGGCAGGGCACAAACTTCTGCACCCGGTTAGAGATATCCATGGAGCCGGTGAGCTTCTTTTTGATGTTCAGCCGGGTACGCTCGGCAGTCTCCCGGGATCTCTTATTCACCAGCACCTGCTCGGCGATCTTCTGGGCATCGAAGGGATTCTCGATAAAGTAGACCTCCAGCTGAGCGCGGAGGAAATCGGTCATGGCCTCCTGAACAAACTTGTTGTTGATGGCCTTTTTGGTCTGGTTCTCATAAGATGTCTGGGTGGAGAAGTTGTTGGAGACCAGCACCAGGGCGTCCTGCACATCGTTAAAGGTGATCTTGGCCTCGTTTTTCTGGTACTTCCCCTGCTGCTTGAGGTAGGCATCAATGGCGGAGACAAAGGCAGACTTCATGGCCTTCTCCGGAGAGCCGCCGTGCTCCAGCCAGGAGGAGTTGTGATAGTGCTCCACCAGGGACACCCGGTTGGAGAAGCAGAAGGATACGCTCAGCTTTACCTTATATTCCGGCTTGTCGTCCCGGTCCCGGCCTTTCCGCTCGGTCTGCCAGAACACAGGCTGGGTGAGGGGGTCCTCCCCCGCCAGCTCGGTGACATAGTCCAGGATTCCGTTTTCATACTGAAAATCGGTAGTAGTAAACTTGCCCGGAGTGGTTTCTTCCTTAAAGCGGAAGGTTACCCCCGCGTTGACCACTGCCTGGCGCTTCATCACGTCGGTGTAGTAGTCCACCGGGATGTCGATGTCGGTAAAGACCTCCAGATCGGGCTTCCAGCGGAAGATGGAGCCCGTCTTTTTTCCCCGGTCTGTGGGCTCCTTTTTCAGGCCGCCCACGTTCTCGCCCTTTTCAAAGTGGAGGGAATATTTAAATCCGTCCCGCCAGATGGTAGCGTCAAAGAACTCACTGGCGTACTGGGTAGCGCAGGAACCCAGGCCGTTGAGACCCAGGGAATATTCATAGTTGTCCCCGTCGCCGCCGTACTTGCCGCCGGCGTACAGCTCGCAGAACACCAGCTCCCAGTTGTACTTCTGCTCCTTCTCATTCCAGTCCACCGGACAGCCCCGGCCCTGATCCTCCACCTGGATGGATTTGTCCAAAAAGCGGGTGACGGTGATCAGGCTGCCGTGGCCCTCCCGGGCCTCGTCGATGGCGTTGGACATAATTTCAAAGACGGCATGCTCGCATCCCTCCAGCCCGTCCGAGCCGAAAATAACACTGGGCCGCTTCCGTACCCGGTCGGCCCCCTTCAGGGCGGAAATGGATTCGTTGCCGTAGCTTGCTTTTTTCTGAGCCATACCTTTTTCGTCCTCACAATAAAAAAATCCACAATGTAACAGCATAATGATACTCCATTTCCCCGGAAAAAGTCAAGGAATGGGCGTCATGCTGTATTTATCGTATAAAATTCTCCATTCCACCCAAACTGTATTCCAAAAGGGGGAGAATTCATGGGCTGTTTTGAAGTATTGGAATCGGGAGAGGGAATTCAGGATGAGATCGCCCGGCGGCTCCAGGACACCGGCGCCCTGGCCTGCGGCTGGTCCAGCCCCAGCCGCCCCGCCCTGCTGATCATCTCTCCCCAGATAGCCGCTAAAACGCCCCACTTGGAGGGCGGGTGCCGCACCGTGCTGCTGCCTGGGGATGCCCCGGCGGAGCACTGGCAGCTCCAGGCGGCCAGCGCCGTCAGTTACGGCCCCGGTCCCCGGGACACTCTGACCCTGTCCAGCCGGGAGGGAGATCGGCTGTGGCTGGCCCTCCAGCGGGAGGTGGTCACCGTCCAGGGCCAGGTGGTGGAGCGTCAGGAGTTTCCCTTTCGCTCCACAGCAGCCCAGCCCACTCAGGCCGCACTGGCGGTGGCGGGGGCTCTGCTTTTGCTGGGAGTTCGCCCGGAGCATCTGAGTTAGCCTTTGCTATTTCCTACTTGACAAGCAGGGATTTATGGACTACAATCAAAATACCCCCCACCCCGGGGGGGTGTCATCCATAAGAAAGCAGGTGAACCCTTTGAAACAGACCTTTCCGATGCCCGGCATGACCTGTTCCGCCTGCTTCACATCTCGTCCAAACCACATTGCCTGGGCGAGGATAAACAAGAGGTACATGAAATGAAGCAAACATTCAACGTAACCGGTATGACCTGCTCCGCTTGCTCCGCCCATGTGGAAAAGGCAGTCAACAAGCTGGAGGCCGTCTCCAAGGCCGAGGTCAGCCTGATGACCAACTCCATGTCGGTGGAGTACAACTCTGACGCCCTCAGCCCCCAGGACATTATCTACGCTGTCGAGCAGGCGGGCTATGGGGCCTCTCTCCCCCAGAAAGACAAATCCACTCCCCTTCCCGATCCCAACAGCCAGTTGGCTCAGGAGCTGAGCGCCATGAAGCGGCGCCTCATCTGGTCCTTTGTCTTTCTCATTCCCCTCTTTTACATCTCCATGGGACACATGCTGGGCGCCCCCCTCCCCTCCTTCCTGGTGGGAATGGAAAACGCGCTGGCTTTCGGCCTCACTCAGCTGCTGCTCACCCTGCCTATCTTATATATCAATGATACCTACTATAAGGTCGGCTTCAAAACCCTGTGGCACCGCGCCCCCAACATGGATTCTCTCATCGCCGTAGGCTCGGCGGCGGCAGTGATTTACGGTATCTTCGCCATCTACCAAATCGGATACGGCCTGGGCCACGGCGACATGGAGCTGGTGGAACGCTACCACATGGACCTGTACTTCGAGTCCGCCGGCATGATCCTCACCCTCATCACCCTGGGCAAGTTTTTGGAGAAGCGCTCCAAGGGCAAGACCTCCCAGGCCATCAACCGCCTGATGGATTTGGCCCCTAAAACCGCCCATGTTCTCCGGAATGGCACGGAAGTAGAGATCCCCGTGGAGGAGGTCCGGGTAGGCGACCATATTGTGGTCCGGCCCGGTCAGTCCATCCCGGTAGACGGCGTGGTGGTGGAGGGCAGCTCCGCCGTGGACGAGTCTGCCCTCACCGGCGAGTCCCTCCCGGTGGACAAGGGACCGGGGGACAAGGTGGCTGCCGCGTCCATGAACCGCTCCGGCTCCTTCACCTTTGAGGCCCTTCGGGTGGGCGAGGACACCACCCTGGCCCAGATGATCCGATTGGTGGAGGAGGCTGCCGCCTCCAAGGCTCCCATCGCCAAGCTGGCCGACAAGGTAGCCGGGGTATTTGTCCCGGTGGTTATGGCTATCGCCGCCGTCACCGCCCTGGTGTGGTTCTTTGTCAGCGGCTATGACGTGACAAAGGCCCTCACCGCCGGTGTGGCCGTGCTGGTCATCTCCTGTCCCTGTGCTCTGGGGCTGGCCACCCCCGTGGCCATCATGGTGGGTACCGGCAAGGGAGCCGAAAACGGTATCCTGATCAAATCGGCTGAGGCTCTGGAGACTCTTCACAGCATCGACACAGTGGTGCTGGACAAAACCGGCACCCTCACCCAGGGCAAGCCGGTGGTCACCGACATTCTCCCCGGCGACGAGACCGACGAGGCCGGCCTTCTCACCCTGGCCGCCTGTCTGGAGGCTCCCTCGGAGCATCCCCTGGCCGCCGCCATTGTAGAGGAGAGCCGCCGCCGCGGCCTATCCTCCGCTGCGGTCACCGACTTTACCGCCGTCCACGGCCGGGGTGTGCGAGCCATTCTGAAGGGCCATCCTTTCCTGGCGGGCAATCAGGCCATGATGGAGGAGGCAGGCGTGTCCTTAGGCAACTTCCCCCAGAAGGCGGAGGAACTGGCCGCTCAGGGCAAGACGCCGTTGTACTTCGCTGACGAGAAGCAGGTGCTGGGCATTATTGCCGTGGCCGACACCCCCAAACCTACCAGCGCCCAGGCAGTGTCCGCCTTCCGGCAGCTGGGTCTGGATGTGGTCATGCTCACCGGCGACAACCAGCGCACCGCCGACGCCATCGGCAAGGAGCTGGGGGTCACCCAGGTCATGGCCCAGGTGCTCCCCCAGGACAAGGAGGCCAAGGTGCGCCAGCTCCAGGAGCAGGGTAAGAAGGTGGCTATGGTGGGCGACGGCATCAACGATGCCCCCGCTCTGGCCCGGGCCGACGTGGGTCTGGCTATCGGAGCGGGTACCGATGTAGCTATTGAGAGCGCCGATATCGTGCTGATGAAGTCCGACCTGCTGGACGCCGCCGCCGCGGTGGAGCTCAGCCGGGCCACCATCCGCAACATCAAGGAGAACCTGTTCTGGGCCTTCTTCTACAATACCCTTGGCATCCCTCTGGCCGCCGGTGTATTCTACCATTGGACCCACTGGCAGCTTAACCCCATGTTTGCCGCCGCAGCTATGAGCCTGAGCTCCTTCTGCGTGGTGTCCAACGCCCTGCGGCTACGTTTCTTTAAGAGCAAATTCCGTCCCGCTCCCTGCACTGGAACCTGTCCTCTAGAGCAGCCGGAGCCCGACGAGTCCAACCAAACCAATGAGAAAAAAGGAGACGAACAAACCATGGAAAAGAAAATTCAGATCGAAGGCATGATGTGTCAGCACTGTGTGGCCCACGTGGAAAAGGCTCTCACCGCTCTTGGCGGGGTCAGTGCCGCCCAGGCCGACCTGGAGGGCAAGTGCGCTACTGTCACCCTGTCCGCTCCGGTCTCTGATGAGGAGCTCAAGGAGGCGGTCACCGCCGCCGGCTACGAGGTGGTGGGCATCCAGTGAAAGCCGACCACGACCAGATCACCCGCCTGCTGAAAACGGCCCGTGGACAGATCGACGGCATTTTGAAGATGGTGGAGGAGGACCGCTACTGCCTGGATGTGTCCAACCAGCTCATGGCCACCCAGTCTATCTTGAAAAAGGCCAACCGCATGGTGCTGAAAGCCCATATGAACAGCTGCGTGCGCCAGGCGGTGGTCTCCGGCGATCCGGAGGAGAAACTCAATGAACTGGCCCTGCTCTTGGATAAGCTGGCCGACTGAGGCAAAAAACGGAAGGTCTGTAAAGCTATCTTAAGCTTCCTACACCTTTCTTGCCCTCCAGCCTAGAATTATGGTATGTTGAGCACGCGGACAGGGCGGCATTCCCCCTCTACCCCGCCCAACGTCCCGCCGATTTATCTTGCTTTTCTTCCTCTCCAAAGTACAGCGCGCGCCTTGCAGAACAAGGCGCGCGCTGTGCTGTTTTTTTAATTATCCGGCGGCAAGAACTTTCAAGGCCGCCACCAGAGCCTGCTGCTCCTCCGGACCATCGCAGCAGATCTCGATGGGGGTATCCCGTTTGATCCCCGCAGCCATCACGCTGAGGATACTCTTTCCGTTGACGCTTTTATCTCCCACCTTGATGGTCACCTTGCAGGGATAGTTGGCTACCGCGCTGACAAATTCCTGAGCGGGCCGCATATGAAGTCCACTTTCATGTAACACCGTGGTTTTCGCACATACCATATGTCCGTTTCTCTCCTTACTGACCCGATTTTTTCACAGTCTCTGGTTCCGGTTGGTCCTTTTTCTTCTTCAGCACAGCCAGCAGCACCATTCCCACCAGGGATCCCACCGCCAAGGCTGCCAGATATCCTCCGGGATTAATCATCACCGGGCACAGGAAAATTCCTCCGTGGGGTGCCGGAAGAGCACAGCCAAACAACATGGATAGCCCGCCAGACACGGCAGATCCCACAATGCAGGCCGGCAGCACCCGCAGCGGATCTCCCGCGGCAAAGGGCACCGCTCCTTCTGTGATAAAACACAGTCCCAGAATATAGTTCACAGTGCCTGACTTACATTCCTCCTGGGTAAAGCGGCTTTTAAAGAAGGTGGTGGCCAGAGCAATGGACAGCGGGGGCACCATGCCTCCGATCATCACCGCCGCCATCACATCCGAGCGCTGCCCGCTGGCTAACGCTGCCAGCGTAGACGTACCAAACAGGTAGGCCGCCTTATTAAAGGGACCGCCCATATCGATGGCCATCATAGCCGCCAGCAGCGCCCCCAACGCCACGCGGCTCTCCGGTCCCAGAGTCTGCAGCGTACCGTACAGCGCCTCATTCAGTGCCCCCACAAAGGGATTGATCAGACACATAAAGAGCCCTACCATCAGAAGGCCCGCCACCGGGTAGAGCAAAATAGGCTTGACCCCCTCCATAGCCCGGGGCAGCCGATCCAGCAGTTTTTTCAGCCCCAGCATCAGATAGCCTCCGACAAATCCAGCGATCATAGCCCCCAAAAAGCCCGCCGCTACGCCGGATCCCTCCGGGGCAGCAAAGGTGGAGCCCGATGCCGCCAGCGCGCCTCCCACGAAGCCAACCATCAGGCCGGGCCGGTCGGCAATGGACACCGCGGTAAATCCCGCCAGAATGGGCAGCATAAAGCTCAGCGCCGCCTGACCCATGGCCCGCAGCCAGGCCGAAACAGGGGTATTGGAACCAAAATGGGCATAGCCCAGGGACAGATCGTCCAGCAAGAAGGCCAGGGCAATGAGGATTCCTCCGCCAATGACAAAGGGCAGCATGTGGCTTACCCCGTTCATCAGCTGGCGGTAGGCCCGTACGCCCGCCCGTTCGATGCGTACCACCTCCCGGGGCAAGTCCACGCCGCCGTATACCGGAGCATCCCCTGACGCGGCCTTCTGTACCAGCTCCTCTGCCCGGTAGATTCCCTCGTTCACCGATACCCGCAGTACCTTGATCCCTTGGAAGCGGCTCATATCCACCTCCCGTCCGGCAGCGATAACAACTGCGGTACACTGCCGGATCTCCTGCGAGGTCAGCTTGTTCTTTGTTCCACCCGCCCCCTGGGTCTCCACCTTCACCGAGATACCCAGACGCTGCCCCGCCCGCTCCAGAGCGTCGGCTGCCATATAGGTGTGGGCAATTCCTGTGGGGCAAGCGGTCACCGCCAGCACCTTGGCGGTGGGAGACTCCTGCCATCGGCTGTCCAGCTGGGGCAGGCGCTGCACAAACTCATCGACAATCTCCAGAAATTCCTCTGGCGTGATCGCCTGGCGCAGCTGCTCCAGAAATTCCGGCTCCAAAAGCAGCCTGGTCAGCCGGGCCAGCACTGCCATATGGAGTTCTGCGTCGGCGGGGGCTGCAATCATAAAAAAGATATCTGAGGGCACCCCATCCAAAGCCCCGCAGTCAATTCCTTCTCTCAAGGTGACCACCGCAAGACTGGGATAGCGTACCGCTGCAGATTTGGCGTGGGGCACCGCCACACCGGCCTCCACCGCCGTTCCCCCCTGAGCTTCCCGGGCCATCATGTCCCGGCGAAAGGCCTCCAGGTCCAGGATGGCCTCTCCATAACCTTCCAACTTCACTAGCCGCTCCAACACGGCCTGCTTGTCCTGCAGGGGAAGATTCAATTCGATGCGCTGTGGACTGAGCAGATCTGCAACTCCCATGGACAGCGCTTCTTTCCCTACCCCGGTCCTTTTTCAGCCGAAGCCGCTCTTATGGTACTATACCATGTCCGCCGCCCCAGTTCAAACCTTCTTCCCTATATTTTTCCACCCAACAGGGCAAAACGGCCGGTTTTGCTTTTTCCAGCCGGATGTGCTATGATGGTCCGGACAACGATTTGGAAGAAATGAGGTCGTTTCAGCCATGGAAAAGCTCTATGAAGCACAGCCCTACCTCACCCATTTTTCTGCCACGGTGGAGTCCTGTACCCAGGGCAAAAAGGGGTGGGATATTCTCTTGGACCAGACCGCCTTTTACCCCGAGGGCGGCGGACAGCCCTATGACACCGGCACGCTGGGAGGTGTACCGGTGCTGGAGGTCCACCAGCGTGAGGGACGGGTCGTCCACACCTGCGCCGCTCCACTGGAGGCAGGCAGCCAGGTGGAGGGGCAGATCGACTGGCCCCGCCGCTTTGATCTCATGCAGCATCACTCGGGAGAGCACATCGTCTCCGGCATCGCCCACAGCCTCTACGGCTGTGACAATGTGGGCTTCCACATGGGCAGCGACGTGATCACCATTGATCTGAATGTAGAGCTCACTCCGGAGCAGGTGGCCCAGCTGGAGGCACGGGCCAACCAGTACATCTGGGAGGACCATCCCATCGCCGTCACCTATCCCACTCCCCAGGAGTTGGAGGTGTTGGAGTATCGCAGCAAGAAGGCTCTCACCGGCCAGGTGCGCATTGTCTCCTTCCCTGGAGCCGACACCTGCGCTTGCTGCGGCACCCATGTATTCTCCTCGGGACAGGTGGGGCTGGTCAAGCTGCTCTCCTGCCAGAAGTTCCGCGATGGGGTACGCATCGAGCTGGTATGCGGCAAGCGGGCTCTGGACTACCTGTCTCAGGTCTGGGAACAGAACCACCAGATCTCCAATCTGCTCTCCGCCAAGACCATGCAAACCAGTGGGGCAGTGCGCCGCCTGTTGGATGAAAACACCGCCCTCAAGTCCCGCATTCTCACCATGGAGGAGCGGCAGTTTGCCGCTCTGGCCCAGCGGTATACCGGCCAAGGGGATGTGGTGGTCTTTGAAGAAGGCCTGTCCCCCGACAGCCTGCGCCGTCTGTGCGGCGCGGTACAGGCCGCATGCGGCGGGCGCTGCGCCTGCTTCTCCGGAGAGGACGGCGCAGGTTATCAATATGCGGTGGGCCAGCCCGGCGGAGACCTGCGTCCCCTGGCCAAGGCCCTGAACCAGGCTCTCCAGGGCCGTGGCGGCGGCAAGCCCGACTTTATTCAAGGTACCGTCTCTGCCCCGCGCGAGCAGATCCTGACCTTCTTCCAGGAGCACGTATAAGGAGTATATATGGACTATTCTGCCTATCAACTTCTGTGGTTTTTCCTGGTCTATGCCTTCCTTGGCTGGCTGGGTGAAACTGCACTGGCCGCTGCAAAAAAGCGGCGGCTGCTCAACCGCGGCTTCCTCAGCGCCCCCTTCTCCCCCGTCTACGGCCTGGCCGGAGTTCTGTTTGCCCTCTTCCTGCCTGAGCTGCGGGAAGACATCTTCTTCCTGTTCTTGTTCGGTATGATCCTGGCCACCGCTCTGGAGCTGGCCACCGGCGTGCTGCTGGAGCGGATCTTCCGCCAGAAATGGTGGGACTATTCCGACGAGCCCTGGAACTTCCAGGGACACATCTGCCTGAAATACTCCCTGATCTGGGGCGTCCTGGCCGTTATATGTATCTTTTTTGCCAATCCGCTGCTGGTCCGGCTGATCGATCTGATCCCCCGCCCGGTGGGCAATCTTCTGGTGTGGGTCCTCTTGATTTTGCTGACGGTGGACTTTCTGGGGTCCTGGGCCGCTCTGGTGCAGCTCAACGGCGAACTGAAGGAACCCTCCGAGATCTCCCGGCGCTGGAAACGGATCTCCACCGCCCTGGACAACGCGGTCACCCGCTCCATCCAGCGCCGTATGGCCCAGGCCTATCCCAGTCTGGATAAAGAGCGTATCCGCACCCAGCGCAAGGCCGATCCGGTGCGGGACAGCCAGGTATTTGCCGCCGGATGCAGCTTTTACAAGCTGGCCTGTCTCTTCTTTATCGGTGCTTTTCTGGGCGACATCATCGAGACCATCTTCTGCCGGGCTACTGCCGGAGTGTGGATGAGCCGGAGCAGCGTGGTCTACGGCCCCTTCTCCATTGTATGGGGTTTGGGTGCGGTGCTGTTGACCGCGGTGCTCTACCGCTATCGGGACCGCAGCGACAGCTTTGTCTTTCTGTTCGGCACCGTGCTGGGCGGAGCCTATGAGTACGTCTGCTCTGTCTTTACGGAGCTGGTCTTCGGTACGGTCTTCTGGGATTACAGCCACCTGCCCTTCAATCTGGGCGGCCGCATCAACCTTTTGTTCTGCTTCTTCTGGGGTATTGCGGCGGTAGTGTGGCTCAAGCTGTGCTATCCCCGGCTGTCCGGCCTGATCGAGCGTCTCCCGATCCGCCTTGGAAAGAGACTCACCTGGATCATGATCGTGTTTATGGTCATCAATATTTTGGTTTCCGCCCTGGCATTGGCACGGTACACCCAACGTCACACCATGCCCGATGCTCCTCCTACCGCCCTGAGCCAACTTCTGGACCAGCGCTTCCCGGACGAGCGCATGGAGCACATCTATCCCAACGCCAAATTGGTGGATTGACCCACGGCCCCTTCGGGGGCCGTTTTTTTATGAAAAACAGATCCGCACCGCCCAGGCCGCCGCCAGAAACCCAGTAAGATCGGCACACAGGGCGGCAGGCACCGCATAGCGGGTGCGTGTAATTCCTACCGCGCCAAAATAGACGGCAATGGTATAAAAGGTGGTCTCGGTGGAGCCCAGCATAACTGCCGCGGTCCGCCCCAGCTGAGAGTCCGGACCATAAGTCTGTATGAGCTCTGCTCCCACACCCAGCGCCGCGGAACCGCTGATGGGGCGCACCAGCATCAGGGGCAGAAGCTGGGCAGGAAGTCCCACCCGGTCCAACAGCGGAGCCAGTACCTCCGCAGCCAGCTCCAGCGCCCCGGAGGCCCGCAGCATAGCCACCGCCGTCATCAGGCCCACCAGGGCAGGAAAGATCCGCAGCATGACCTCCAGACCTCCGCCGGCCCCTTGGACCAGGGCATCGTACACATCCACGCCCCGCCCCAACCCATACATGGCCACCCCGGCAATGGTCAGGGGGACCACCATGGTAAACAGCAGCTCCATCGCTAATCCCTCCACACCCTGGAAAGCAATTTACATACTAGAATCCCCACTCCCACCGACAAACTGGAGGCAAGCCACACGGCGGGCAGAATATCAAAGGGCGTCTGACTGCCTGCCGCAGCCCGGACCGTAGCCACGGTAGTGGGGATAAGCTGGATGGACGCGGTATTGCACACCACCAACATACACAGCTCGTCGTTGGCCCTTCCAGGACTACTTCGGCTCATCCGCTGGGCCGCCTGGATCCCCAGCGGCGTGGCGGCATTGCCCAGTCCCAGCAGATTGGCCGACACATTGGCACAAATGCAATCCATAGTCTCCCGGTCCCGGGCCGCTTTGGGAAAGATCAGCCGCAGCACAGGACTCAGCAGCCGGGACAGACCATCCGCCAGCCCGGAGCGGCGCATCACCTCCATCACTCCCATCCACAGACACAGCATCCCTGCAATCCCCAAACACAGCTCCACCGCCGCGCCTGCTCCCTCCACCGCCGCCGCAGCCACCTGCTCTCCTCGGCCTGTGGCCAGCCCGCACATAACCGACAGCACCGCCATTGCCGTCCAAATCACTGACATGGTCATCTTGTCCCCTCCCTACCTCATATCTATACTGGTTTGTATGGAAAATAATTCCACCTCTATTCTCGACATTTTCCTTAAGTTATTGCAATTTTTCTTAATCTCTGTAAATTTTTATTCTATTTTTTCAATATTTTCACATTTATGGTTGACAGGATGATTCTTTGTAGTATAATTATCGTGTTGTTTTTAGTCCGCTTTTACATCTTTCGAGCCGTAACGACCATCGTATTTCGAAACATTGGTCTATTAGGAAAGGAATGGTTAATTTGAAATCTACCGGCATCGTACGCAAAGTAGACGAACTGGGCCGTATCGTTCTGCCCATCGAGCTGCGCCGCACTCTGGACATTGCTGAGAAGGACTCTTTGGAAATCTACATGGATGGTCCCTCCATTGTTCTGAAAAAATACCAGCCCGCCTGTATCTTTTGTGATGACGCGAAAGATGTGATTGTATTCCACGGAAAGAATATTTGCCCCAAGTGCATCCGTGCTCTTCAGGATGCTATGGACAAAGAGTAACTTATATTTATGCTCCGGCCCCAGGTCGGAGTATTTATTTTGCACTGTCGGTTTTTCCTTTCCTGACCTTTCTTTTCTTCCTATAAGCAAAAAATCCCAGTCTGAGCTCTTTCAAGCTTCAGACTGGGATTTTTCCATTTTTTATCCAATTCCGCCCAAAACAGCACCCAGTACCAACACGACCAGAGTCACTCCGCAGAAGATGTACTTGGCCATGGGGTAAAACCAGCTGCCCAGCGGTTTCTCACGGGCCAGATTGACCTGCTCCAGCACATAGTCCTTCTTGCATACCCAGAAGAACATCACCGCAGCCAGCAGGGCGCCGATGGGGCAAATATACGTGGAGCATACGTCCATCCAATCCGACACAATGGGCGCAATCACAATGCCCACCACAATACCGATCCCACCAATAATACAGGAGGCCGCCGTACGGGACAGATGGAACATCTCCTGCAGCGTAGCGGTAGGCGCCTCAAAGAGATTGATCAGCGAGGTCAGTGCGGCAAAGGTGACCGCCAGGAAGAAAACAATCAGGATGATGAATCCGCCCGGAATGCTGGAGAGCACGTTGGGCAGGAAGATAAACATCAGTCCCGGGCCGCTCTGATTCAGCTGCTGTCCTGCCACCGCCATAGCGGGAATAATGACCAAGGCGGCCAGCATAGCAGCCAGAGTATCAAAGATAGCCACCATGCGGGCATCCGCGGGAATAATGGAATCTTTGCTCAGATAGGAGCCATAGATCAGGGTACCATTTCCCGCCACAGACAGGGAGAAAAATGCCTGCCCCAAGGCATATACCCAAACCAGAGGATCCAGCAGACCTTTGGGATCCAGAACAAAGATGTACCGATAACCCTCCCATGCAGCGGGCAGCGTCATCAGGTAGATGGCCAGCCCAACAAACAGTACAAAGAACAAGGGGGTCATTACCTTATTGGCCTGTTCAATTCCCTTCCCGATACCAAAAATCAGGATTAGGATGGTAATCGCCATTCCCACCAGCTGCCACACCAGATTATTGCTGGCAGTGGCATTAAACAGCTGGTTAAAGCCGTCCAGGCCCTCTTGATTGAGCACAGTTCCGGTAAAAGAGCCGGCCAGATAGCGGAAAATCCAACCCGTAACCACAGAATACCCGATAGCCAGCGCCAGAGAACCCAGCACCGGGATCAGACCCAGCAGTTTGCCGGGGCGGTCGGTCCCCCACCGCTGCTTTGTCGCTGCACCAAAGGCGCCGATGGGACCTGAACGGGTAGCCCGTCCAAACGCCATCTCTCCGATCACTCCGGTAGAACCAATAATCACCACAAAGATCAGATAGGGAATGAGAAATGTGGCGCCGCCATAGGCAGAAATCCGCGCCGGGAACAGCCAGATATTTCCCATACCTACCGCTGAGCCGATGCACGCCAGAATAAAGCCCCATTTGGAGCCCCAGGAATCTCGTTTTGTACTCATTTTATCACGTCCTATCGTGTGGTCGCAGTTGACCAGTCGTAGCTTATATCATAGCATGAAATACTGGTAAATGCAAAGCAAACGCACGAATATTTATGCATCTATGAAAAAAGGACGAACAAAACTGTTCGTCCTTTTCGTGTTGGCGTTACCTATCTTCCCGGTCCGTCTCCAGACAAGTATTTTCGGCAGAA
>NZ_JBKVXZ010000042.1:0-30099 GCF_046973065.1 Flintibacter sp.
GAGGTGATGTTGCCGGAGAGAACCTTGATGAAGGAGTACTTGCCGTACTGGTCGGAGACGGTCTTGAACACGAAGGCACAGGGCACGCCGCCGGGAGCGACTGCGAACTCCTCCTTGGTGCCGTCGGGAGCAACGCCCTTACGCATGTTGCCCTCGGCGGGGTTGGGCATGAGTTCCACGATGTTGTCCATCAGCATCAGAGAGCCCATGGTGTTCACAGCGGAGCCGCACAGCACGGGGAACAGGGACAGCTCGCGCACGCCCTGGCGCAGGCCCTGGATCATCTCGACATAGGTGAAGTCCTCGCCGGAGAAGAACTTATCCATGAACTCCTCGCTGGTCTCGGCCACGGACTCCTTCAGAGCGTCGTTGAACTCGGTGATGACGTCTTCCTTGCCTTCGGGGATGTCGATCTCAACGCGCTTGCCGTTCTGCATCTCATAGGCGCGCTTGTTAAGCACGTCGATGATGCCGGTGACCTTCTTGTTCTCGTCCCAGATGGGTACGACCACGGGAGCGATCTTGTTGCCGAAGCGCTCACGCAGGGCATCGAAGGTGGCGTTGTAGTCGGAGTTTTCCTCGTCGGTCTTGGAGATATAGATAAAACGGGGCATATCCCGCTCTTCGCAGTATTTCCAGGCCTTCTCCAGGCCCACGGAGATGCCGTCCTTGGCGGAGCAGACGATGATGACGGCGTCGGCCACGGTGAGGGCCTGCATCACTTCGCCGGAGAAGTCAAATCCGCCCGGAGTATCCAGCACATTGATCTTACATCCCTTGTACTCCAGAGGAGCCACAGAGGTGGTGATGGAGATCTGACGCTTGATCTCCTCCTGATCGTAATCGCATACGGTATTTCCGTCGGCACACTTGCCCATGCGGTCGATGGCGCCGGTCATATACAGCAGGCTCTCGATCAGAGCGGTCTTACCGCTTCCACTGTGACCCAACAGGCAGACGTTACGGATGTTTTGTACAGAATAGCTCATGGTTGATCCAACTCCTTGTTTCGAACATCTGTGACACATATGCGCAGAGTTTGCACTCTGGCATGTGGTACAATCCTGTTGGTTATTATAACGTAATACCCTGGTTCTGGCAACTGTTTTTTTGGCGCGATTGCCCGTTGTACCCCGGGTGAGCCGGGAGATTCCATACCTTTTTTTATGAAAAGTGCCTAAAAAGCGAGGAATTGTATAAATTAACAAAGAATATAAAAAAGGGACCCGAAAAATTCCGGGTCCCTTTGGGATTATTTTCCGCTTTCGCCCAGACGGACGATACAGGTTTCGCTCCAGGGGGTGGAGGTGACGGTGTATTCCGCCTTTTCCTCATCTAAAATCCGGCACAGCTGCTCCAGCACCTGGCTGGTCACGGTGCAGCTGACGTTTCCCTCGTTGTCCACAGACCACTCATTCAGAGCGGGCAGCAGATCGGAGACGCCATCCGGCATGGTGTAGAGCACCAGGACCGTCTGAGTGGATGCGGTGGAAATCTGGGCCTTGTTCTGCGCGTCGGGTTCACCGCTCTGGCCCTCAAAACCGCTGACCGATGAGTCGGGGGTTGTCTGGCCGGAGGACTGAGAGCCCTGCGTGCCGCTTGATTCTACCTCCGGCTGGGGATCCGCGGTGCGGGGCTGGGGGACGGAAGCGGGATCGCTGTCCCCATCGTCGGGAGCCTGGGCGGGGTCCACACCGTATTGGGTGGCAGAATCGCTCTGGGAGCCGTCAGCAGTGCCAGACGACTGGGAGGATACTTCGCCCTGACCGGAGGTGACCATGCCGCCGCTCAAATTCCCATCCTGGGGCAGGGAGCGGTAAATGCCAATGCAAAGGAGGGCGCAGGCTGCCAATCCCGCCAAAGCCCGGACCTGAGGCCGGCACCACAGGGGAATCACCTTGGGCTTGCTCTGGGTCTGCTGCTGCACCTGAGCCATCACACGCTGAGTAAAGTCTGCCGGGGCCTGGATCTCTCCCAGGTTCCGCAGGGCCTGGTCCAGCTGTTCCAGCTCCTCCTTGTCCTTGCGGCAGGATGGACAGGCGGCCAGATGTTTCTCCAGCTCCTGCTTCTCCTGAGGGGAGAGGGGTTCGTCTAACTGCTGGCTGAGCAGTTCCCAGGCGCGTTCACACGAGATCACAGCCATCACCTCCGTTTCGTTCCTTCTTTTTGGGTAGACGTGTCGGAGGCAAAAAAGTTCCCTTCCGCAGTCAAAATTTTTTTCAAAGCCAGCCGGGCGCGGGCGATGCGGGATTTTACCGTGCCCAGGTCCAGGTCCAGCGCCGCTCCGATCTCCTGGTAGGACAGGCCGGACAGCTCCCGCATGACCAAAATCTCCCGTTGGTGGTCGGGGAGAGCTTGCAGGCCTGCCTCCACCGCTTCCTGCGCCATGCGGCGCTCCGTCTGAAGAGCGGGATCAGCCTGGTGGTCGGCGGGTTCCCAGTCGCTCTCGCCGTCCTCTCCGGTGAGGGAGGCGACTTCCAGGTCTCGGCGGCGCTTGCGGCGGCGGAGATGGTCGATGCAGGCGTTGCTGGTGAGACGGTATACCCAGGTGGAGAAGCTGCTCTCCCCCTTGAAGGTGGGCAGAGCCCGCCAGGCATTGAGAAAGGCCTCCTGGGCTGCGTCCTGGGCGTCTTCCGGGTCGCCCAGCATCCGCAGGGCCAGGGAATACACCCGGTTTTGGTTGTCCAGCACCAGCTGTTCAAAGGCTCCTTGATCGCCTGCTTTGGCCCGGGCGATCAACTCCGCTTCTGTCATCTTCTCCACCTCCTTCCCCCGCTTTCTTGAAAGAAAGCTTGGCAAAGAACTTTGTGGGAAACTTCGTTTCCCTTCTGTTTTGGTTACATATGGCCCTTACGTCAGGTCCCGCAAGATCCCCTTGGTCACCTTATATACGTCCTCCAGGGTAGTGATCTTCACGATTTGTTCTTTATAATAGCCTGCGTGGGGCACGCCCTTGAGATACCAGGCATAGTGCCGCCGGGCCTCCAGACAGGCGATCTTCTCGCCCTTGTTGGCCGCCGACAGCTCAAACTGCCGCACTGCAGTGCGGCACCGCTCCTCCAGAGGGGGCATGGGCGGGATCTCCCGGCCCTCCAGGGCGGCCTTGCACTGGGCAAACAGCCAGGGATTTCCGAACACGCCCCGGCCGATCATCGCCATGTCCGCTCCGGTGTATTTCAGGATCCGGGGCGCGTCCTCGCCCTTAAAGACATCGCCGTTGGCAATAACCGGGATCTTCACTGCCTTTTTGACCTCCCGGATCCAGTCCCAGTTGGCGGTGCCGGAATACATCTGGGTGCGGGTGCGGCCGTGGACAGCCACGGCGGCGGCGCCCGCCTGCTCCATGGCCTTGGCAAACTCCACGCAGTTGATGGAGCCCTTGTCCCAGCCCAGGCGGAATTTTACCGTCACCGGGCAGCCTGCGCCGCGGATCACTGTCTCCAGCACCTTGACTGCCTTGTCCGGGTCCCGCATCAGGCCCGAGCCGTCTCCAGAGTTTGCCACCTTGGGCACCGGACAGCCCATATTGATGTCGATAAGGTCGGCCCCGGATACCTCGTGGGCAATGGCCGCGCCCTCTTGCATGCACACCGGGTCGCTGCCGAAGATCTGAGCGGCGGCGGGGTGCTCCCCCTCTCCCAACTGGAGCAAGGGAACCGTCTTTTTATCCTGATAGCACAGGGCCTTGGCGCTGACCATCTCGGTGCAGGTCAGGCCTGCGCCCTGCTCCCGGCAGATGGTGCGGAAGGCCACGTCGGTGACTCCGGCCATGGGGGCCAGAGCCAGGGGTGTTTCAATGTTGATTCCAGCGATGGATATCATGTGTCCTCCTATGGTCAAGGGCCGGAAAACCTTCCCGGCCCGAACTGTTCACGCCATTGTATCACACCCTGTATTGGTTGACAAGGGCGGCGGAAATTATTAAAATTGGGAAAAACCCTGTATATATAAGGAGAGAGAAACCATGGAGCTTGCCCTGCGTGCCGCCGCTCTGGGCGGCGTGAGCGTTTACCGTCCCATCCTCAAAACCCCTCTGATGACCGCGCTGAGCCAGCTTTTGCAGGCCTGCCGGGGCGGAGCGGGACAGGAGGCTCTGGACCGATACACCGAAGTGTTCTATCAGCTGCGTCAGGAGGGATTTTCCGGCCTGGGTGATTGGCTGTGGGATCAGCTGCGCTACACCGACAACCCCTACGGGACTCTGGTAGACCTGGGCGGAGAAGACCCGGTGCTGGAGGGGGCTGCCCGCCGGGATGTGCAGGCCCTGATGGACCTGGCCAGCACCCCCTGTACGGCCTATCTGGAGGCCATGACTGCCGCCCTGCCCCAGGA
Organism: Flintibacter sp.; assembly: GCF_046973065.1. Classification (NCBI taxonomy): domain Bacteria; kingdom Bacillati; phylum Bacillota; class Clostridia; order Eubacteriales; genus Flintibacter; species Flintibacter sp. The sequence continues at coordinate 4,333 of NZ_JBKVXZ010000042.1, forward strand.
GTATGCCTCCGTGGTGGAGGGCCTGCCCCAGTGGGAGACCCAGGTCCCCTTTGATTTTGAGTCCCTTACCGACTTCTACCGGGAGAATGGCTGCGGCCTGTACGCCCGGTATCGGGCTTTCCTGTGGGAGGAGGGACATCTGGTTCCGGTGCCCGATCCTGATTGCCCTCACCCCATTGAGCTGCTGGGCTATGAGCAGCAGCGGCAGCAGGTGCTGGACAACACCCGTCTGCTCCTCTCCGGCCGCCCGGCCAACAACGTGCTGCTCTTCGGCGACGGCGGAACCGGCAAGTCGGCTACCGTGAAGTCCATGCTCTACCGGGAGGGGATGGAGGACCTGCGCCTCATTGAGATCCAGAAGGAGAACCTGGTGGGCATGTCCCAGCTGATGCGCTCTCTGGGAGGCCGCCGGCACAAGTTCATCCTGTTTATTGACGACCTGGCCTTTGATCAGGACGATAAGACCTACTCCTCCATGAAGACCATCCTGGAGGGCGGCCTGGAGAAGCGCCCGGCCAACGTAGCCATCTATGCCACCTCCAACCGCCGCCATCTGGTGCGCCAGAACTTCTCCGACCGGGGCACCGACGAGGTGGATGCCTTTGAGACCATTGCGGAGAAGACCGCCCTGGCCGAGCGCTTTGGCCTGCGCATCCCCTACCTCACCATGAACAAGAAGGAATACCTCAGTCTGGTGGATCATCTGGCCGGACTGGAGGGTCTGGAGATGGACCAGGAGGTGCTCCATGCCAAAGCCATGGAGTGGGAGATCCGCCATGCTGGACGCACACCCCGGGTGGCACGGCAGTTTATTGCATCCCTGCGTACACCCTGAGGGGGACCTCTTGTCCCCAGTCCGCATATGTGGTATGATATGGAATAAGAATGTATCCGCTTGCACAAGCATTCTGCTTTGGGAGGTGGGTTTATGATCACCGCGTACCATAAGGAATACAGCGACTGCCTGGGCCGGGATATGGAATTCAAGGTCTATGGTTCCGGCGGTAAGCCTGTGCTGGTCATCCCCGGCGAAAAGGGCCGCTTCTTCCAGTGGGAGGAGACCGGGATGGTGGAGGCGCTGAAGTCGGAGCTGGAGCGGCACCGCCTGCAGCTGTTTGTGGCCGACACCATCGACGCGGAGACGGTGTGCAACCAGTGGGGCGACCCCTACCACCGGGTGCGCATGCACGAGGGTTGGTACCACTATGTGGTGGATGAACTGGTCCCCCGCATCGGTGAGCTGAACGCCACCGGGCAGGATCTGCTGGTGGTGGGCTGCTCCATGGGTGCCTACCACGCGGCCAACTTCTTTTTGCGCCGCCCCGACCTATTTGACGGGCTGATCGCCCTGTCAGGCGTGTACGACACCTATGGGATGTACCAGGGCTATATGGATGAGGTGGCCTATGCCAACGACCCTTGTGTCAGCCTGTCCGGCATGGCTTTGGACCACCCCTATATTGATATGTTCAACCGTCGGCGTATGGTGTTCTGCTGCGGGCAGGGAGCGGGAGAGGAAGCCTCCCTGGCAGCTACCCGCCGTCTGGAGCAGGTATTCCTGCGCAAAGGTATTCGGGCCAGAATGGACTACTGGGGCTTTGATGTGGATCACAGCTGGTTCTGGTGGAACAAGCAGATGCCCTACTTTTTGCCCTATGCCCTGGGAGAAGAGCCTTGGCCGCCCAGAGCCAGAGAGGACCGGGAGGAGCCGGAGCACGCCTATTATCCCTACTATCCTTACTCCCCCTTCCCGCCCAGAGAGCGGCTGCTCTACTTTGAAGAGGACTTTGATTAACGAAAAGCCTTCGTTTCCCAACGGGAAACGAAGGCTTTTTTACGCTTCACGCGGTCGGATCTGTTTGGGCCTGCATTGGCAGAACAGGTGGGATATGGTATGATAGCATCAAACACTTTCTTCTTTGGGGAGGCGGGCCATATGGATGAACTGGTGTATCTGTTTGAGCTGGACTCCGTGCGCAACTCACCCCAGGAGATCCTTCGGGCACAGTGGGCTATGTTTCGGGAGGTGGCGCTAAAGGGAAACCGGGTGGTGCTCTCCTTCAATCAGCTCACGGACTCAGAGGGCTTTTTGTGCGGCGTGCGGGACCCCAAACTTTATCCCCATCTGGCGGCTTTGTTTGAAATGGGTGTGCTGAAGTACTCTCGTTTTGCTCCGGGGAGTTATGGAAAGCCGGTGGATGACGCTGCCCTGCGCAGAGAACTGTCCTCCTGCCGCAGCGAACATGCCCCATTGTTTCAAGCCGGTGTACTGAAGGCATATGATCCGCTGCCCAGCCGAGCCCCGCAGCGTATTTTGCGCACGGCCTCCCACTACATTCAAAACGGGGTAGACCAATGCCTCAGTGACACCAAGGGACGATTCCTTTTTTCCGCGCTCCCGTTCCGCTCAGATAACAAAAGGATGCTTTCTGCCATTCATTATGCACTGGAGTACAGTGATCCATCGATTCTGGATGAGGTACACCATGCAGCTGCCAACCTCAATACCGATGGAGTGGGGGAGAAGGGGGAGACCTTGAAGCGGGAGAGGCTGGATTTTGCCAAAACCTATGTGGAACTCATCCTTCGCCTGAGCCGGGAGCCGCTGGCAGCAAATCCGCCGCAGCTGGAACCCCATCCGCCTATGACGGAATTCTTGTCTCGTGTACTGATACGGTGTGAAGCGGCACAGCCGCCCCAGGCTTTCCCTCTCTGGCCTCAGCTGTGCCGAGGTGCACAAGTAATTGGACAGCTTTGGCCCATAGTACAGGAGCGGGGAGCACTGAACCAGCGCAGTGACTGGTACGCTGTTCTTCGTACAGCTCAGGCCAAAGGGTGGGATGTTTCCTCACTGTGCATGGCCGAGGCCATTGTGGATCTGTGCTATAATTATACCATTGCTGAGAGTATTCAGGGACTGACCCGAAACTTCCGGGACGAAGAACTGTTTTGGCAGGATTTCCTTCAGCGGCTGCCGTCGTACTGGAAGGATGGCCAGCAGGGCGTCCATAAGTTTCTTAAACCGGACAGTACCGCTCCGGCGCTTGCACCGCCCGCAGGCCGCCTGCCGCGTTGGGATACAGCGTCCCGGTTGGTCCGGCATGCCCCAGGTTGGCATCAGAAGGAAGCGGACGCTCCCGCAAAAGGCAGAAAAAGAGGCTGGGGGCGATATATCGCCCTCAGCCTGTGTCGCCAGATTATCATTGCGCTGTTTTATGGCCTGCTCTTCCTTTTGGTCTCCCGGCTTTTGGAATTGCCTGAGGATCTGTTTCTGAATCTGGGGGCGCAGGGCCATGTAAATCCCCACGCCCTGACCGCACTTAGTATCGTGATTTTTGGTGTGGTGGGTTCCTTTATCTCCTGGAAGTTCAATTTGCTGGACATTCTGGAGATTTTTCGCCAGTTTGGTCTGTCCCTGTGGGACGGAGCAGTCTTGCTGCGAGCATGGCTGAGAGACCAGAGGTGAGAAGTATGGGCTAACCAGGTTATGTTCCGGGATGGCATACTCCGCAGGGGGAGTAGCCGGCTTGCTGTGCCTCGTCTGCAGTATCAAACCAGATTTCGTTTTCTTTCAAAATCTTTTCTGCATACCGACAGCTGGGGTAATGGTATTTATCCGATTCCAGGCTGCCCACAAAAGTCCCTTCCGTCTTCACTGGCGGTTGAGTGTCTCCTCCTCCCTGATGGCCGGAGTCTTTTTTGGCTGCCTCGTACTGTGACGAGGTAAAAATACCCTCATTGATCATCTTTTGCGCTAAGGTGTTGTTTTTGCCATTTTCCTTTGCATCCAGAGCCGCCCAGGATACCAGTGCCACGTCTCCACGCAGAAAAGTTGTGCTCTGTGCAGAATATTTTCCATCGGTAATTCCTAATTGGTCGGTCAGGATCCAAGCCTGATTCCACTGAAAGTCTTTACCGCTTTCATACCCCAGTGCCTTCAGAACAAAGGTCAGATATTGAGAAGCGGTGATAGGCTGATTTCCGCCATAGGTTGTGGCTGAAAGACCTGAGGTCAACTGGTGGGCATAGGCATAGCCAACATAGGGTCTGGCCCAAGGTTCGACATCCGTAAACGGAATATCCCAATTCCCTGCTTTAGCCTGCTCTGTCTTCCCAATCAGAGCGACTAACATAGTAATTGCTTCGTTACGGGTGGGAACACGATCCAGCTCATATATCGGGGTGCCGTCACTGTTAATTCCCGTTCCGCCAAAAAGCCCCAGCGTATACAGGGCATCGGCAGATGCTTTGGATTGGGTATCCGCTGCAAATGCACTTGGGATCACAGGCAGAATTAGTATCAGTGACAGGAATAGTCCAAGCCATCGGTTCATCCGTTTCATATCCGTTCTCCTCCACATCTTTTGTTTTAGGGCAAGGAAATTGATTCCTTGCCCTTTTCGTACCATTGTATCACATATTCCATATGATTCCAAAAATATTTTTGTATACGGTTCTGAGGGATGTATGGAGGCCTAAAATCAAGTCGTTTCTTTTTTTCGGCACAGATACTGTAAATAGGCGCCCAGAGTAATTCCGTCAGTAATGGTGCCGTCGGCCACCTGCTGAGCCATCTCCTCCGGTGTGACCCAGCGCAGACCGTGGATGCCCTCTCCGTTGTCGGCGGGGATGTCTACTTCCCCTACCTGGGCACAAAATATCTGTACCTTGCCTGCACTGATGCCGGTATCGGTCTGAATTTCCCCCAAAAACTCCAATTCCTCTGGGGCAATGCGGACACCCAGCTCTTCCCAAAGCTCCTTGGCTCCGTTTTCCGCTGGAGTCAGATCCTCCCCAAAGCCTCGGGGAAATTCTCCGCCGCTCTCCATACGGGGGGGATGACGGAAAATGGACAGAAGACCAAAACGGCCATTCCGGCAGGGAATCACGACCACACCATTACTCTTGTGGGGGTAGACCACCCGGGCGTAGGTATATAGCTCCCCATTTTCCCGTATGCACAGATCAGCCAGAACAAAGTAGTAGGGCGAGTTGTCGTAGACGACCCCTACCGGTTTTCCAGTAGAGGCAGAATAGTTTCGCAGTGTCTCCTCGTCCATGCAAAGAGGAATCTGATCAGAGGGGGCGAAGAGCTCAGGCCGCCGGGCGGCCAGCTGAAAATACTGGGTGATCGAGTCCATACCGGTCTCCTTTCGCCGAAATATACGGAAGAAATAAATCTGGATTTTCTATGCCAACATCATAATATATGCAGAAAAAAGCTGCAAGCCTTGTTTCATTTGGCTCGCAGCTTTTTCCTTTTTTAAAGGGGAAGCCTTTTACAGCTGCCCTCCGTAGTCCTTTTTCATCTGATGCAGACGCTCCAGCGCCTGGACACCCTGTGAGCCCAGCCGCTCGGTCACCGCCACCACCAGCGCATCAGCCAGGGCGGCGGGGGCTGCCATGGAGTGATATTCCTTGGTTTCACCGCGGTAGGCAAACAGGGAGATGTCGGCCCGCTCCTCCAGCGGCATGCAGGTCCGGCTCACAAAGGCCAGAGTGCGGTAGCCGGCGCGGCGGCTTTGCTCCAACAGCACCCGCCCCTCTTTGGACAGCTTGGAGAAGCTGAACAGGATCACCGTGTCTTCCTCTCCCGCTTGGGCCAGCCCTTCCAGCAGCTCGGAGCCTCCCGAGGGCAGCAAAGACACATTCAGCCCCAGCCGACGCAGGCGGAAGTGGAGCATCTGAGCCAGGGAGGCAGAGGCATTTTTTCCGTGGATGAAGATTCGGCGGGCTCCGGACACAGCCTCTACGCCCCGCTGGAACTCCGCCTCATCCAGCTGCTGGGCAGTTTTGCTCAGACAAAGCTGCTGGTGCTCCAGCCAGGCAGCAGGAGAGAAGCCGCCCTCCCGGCCCAGAGTGCCCGCCATTTTGGCTGCTGGGCCTGCGGACTGCTCCATCACCAGGGCCTTTAACGACTTATAGTCCCGGCAGCCTACATGGCGGGCAAACCGGGACACGGTGGCGTCAGACATGTCCAAAGCCTGGGCCAGCTGGCCGATGGATAAATACAGGAAGGTATCCCGGTTGGTGTTGATAAATTCCAGGATCTTTTGCTCGGATCGGGTCAGATCCCCGACATCCACAGAAAACTGCATGGTGGTTCCTCCACGTTTTTTCAGGCAGAGACTGCTTTGGTCAGTACTGCCACATAGTCGCCGCCCAGGGCGTAAATTTCCTTGAGAGAGCGTTTGAGCAGGCAGGCAGTGCGCACCTGAAAGGCTGCGCTGTCGACCAGCTGGATCTCATACCGGCCTGCCAGCATCTCCTGGTGCATCTCCTCCACCGTATCAAAGGTTCCTTCAAAGCAGGTGGCAATGCAGCCGTACTGCACGGCCTGGTGGGTGTCACTGCCTGATACCACCGGGATGTCTAGCGTCTGTCCCAGGTCATAGGTCAGACGCTGGGTGCGCTCCCGGTCCAGCGCCATGTCCTTGCCGTTGAGGTCCAGAAAGTTCAGCCGCTTCAGCTGGTCCAGAGGCAGCTCCGGCACATGGCCGGGGGCGCGGTAGGGGTGGCCGCAGCCCACCAGAACGGGATACTGTTCAAACAGGTCCATGAGCTTTTCAAAGGGCAGGAATTTTCCCTTTCCCTTGTAGGGCTCCAACTGGCGGTTGAGCTCCAGAATGGCCTCCAGAGGACCTACCGACAGGATGTGTCCGCCCTCGGCCACATCGGTCTCCATGCCGGGGAAGATGCGCAGGCCGTTGGGGAGCTCCAGAGTGTCGCCCACCCGGCGGCTCTTGGAGGCGAGATAACCGTACAGGTCGGAAAACTGGAGGGTGTTGAAGTGCTCGGTGAGGCAGAGAGCGTCCAGCCCGGCACGCCGGGCCTCGTCGAAGAGCCAGTCGGTGTATACGGTGGAAAAGGGCAGCTTTTTGGCCAGCTTTCCGTGAGTGTGAAAATCAAGACGCAAGAGAATAACCTTCTTTCTTATGACAGCAGGGTGGAGGCCAGCAAGGCTGCCGTCATCCACAAAAAGGAGACGGCCAGAAACAGCAGGTCGTTGTAGGTGACCTTCAGGGAGGCCAGCTTGATCTTTTTTACCGCTTTGCTGCTGGCGGCGTAGCGGTAGCCCCGCAGCTCCAGTGCCTCCACGGTGGTGCGGGAGCGCTTGGCGGTGTTGAGCATCAGGGGGTAGAAGGCGTGCATGATGACCTTGACCTGATAGATGAGGTAGCGCACCTTGCCCATCAGGGTGTCATGGGCAGGAGGATTGCCCCGCAGGCGGTAGGACAGCAGCACGTTCTGAAATTCCTCCATCAGCATGGGCAGCATCCGGTAGGAGTAGGAGATGGAAAAGCTCAGCCGCTCGGGGCAGCCATACCACAAAAGGCCGTTGGACAGCCGGTCGGGGTCCAGGCCGGAGAACACCGTCACCGAGGCCAGAGAGATGGTGGCCACCTTCAGGGTGAGCACCAGCAGCGGGGCAATGGCGGAGGCGTCACCGCCAAAGAACAGGGTGATCAGAAACAGATAGCCTGTCTGGGAGAACACACCCAGTGCGAAAAGGAACAGCACCAGTCCGGCCACCCGGGCCAGTACCGTGGTGGCCATCACCAGAGTGAAGCAGCCCAGCAGCAGGGGAATGTCATTTAAAAACCAGGGTACCAGGCCGAAGAACAGATACCACACCAGCAGAATGCGGGGGTCCAGGGCGGCAATGACGGTGTCATCGTTGCCGTAGGCGTTTTTCAGCACCTGACTGCGGAGAAAGTCCATAGAGAATTTGTCCAGCAGGTTGTCGGACAGCTTCGCCATCATTTTTTCCATTTATGACACCTCCTGAAAACATGCGGCAAACTCGTCAATGGTGTAGCACAGCGCGTTGGGATTGAGACTGCGGGCCATGGTGAAGATCTCCGGTGGGCGGATGCCCACCTGCTGGGCCACATCCTGGCGGGAAAAGATCTTGTCCACCGGTCCGTCGGCCACCACCTTGCCCTGGCACAGAACCACCACCCGGTCAGCCCACTGACATACCAGCTGCATGTCGTGGGTGGCGATGACGGCGGTTTGGATCACGTCCTTCATGTCGGTGAGCACAGACAGGATCTCCCGCCGGGTGGCAATGTCCAGGTTGGCGGTGGGCTCATCCAGCAGCAGGATGCCGGGGTTGAGGGCGATGCCGATGGCCAGACTGGCCCGGCGCATCTGCCCGCCCGACATGAGCCGCCCGTCCCGCTGGGCCAGCTCGGTAAGCCGGAAGCGCTCCAGCAGCTGCCGGGTGCGCTCCTGCCAGTCTTTCTCTCCCCGGACCCGCATGGCGTAGGCGATGTCGGCCTGGATGGAGTCCTGAATAAACATCTCCTCCGGGTTCTGATAGACCAGAGAGACCTGCCGGGACAGCTCCTCAGCGGGCTTATCCCCGATGGGAGAGCCAAACAGAGAGACGGTGCCAGCCTTGGGCCGCAGCAGGCCCACCATCAGCTTCATCAGGGTGGATTTGCCCGCCCCATTGGAGCCGATGAGGGCTACCTTTTCTCCCCGATGCAGCTCCAAGTTCAGATCCTGAAAGACGGTGCGGGGCTCTCCTTTGACCGAGCGGTAGGAGAGCTCTACGTTGGAGAAGGTGACAGCCGGTTCCTCTCCCGGTTCCGGCTTGGAGCGGGGAGGAGCGGGATGGAAGGACAGAGAGGCAAAGGCCTGTTTGCCCTCCTCCACCGTGGTGGGCAGGCGGTCCAGCGCGGCGAGGCTTCCCTCGCTTTTCAGGCGGTAGGCCGCCTGGGTGACCTGGGGCGGGAAGATGTTGCAGGCCTCCAGCTCCTCCACCCGCTGCAAAGCCTCTCCGGTGGGCAGTATCCATTGCACCTCTCCGTCCTTCATGAGAAGCACATTTTTGCAGTAATCGGCAATGTACTCGGTGTGGTGCTCGATGACGATGATGGTCTTGCCCTGCTGGTTGAGGTGCCGCAGTACCTCATAGATCCGGTCGGCGTGCATGGGGTCCAGCTGGGCGATGGGCTCGTCCAGAATAAGAATGTCCGGCCCCAGAGATACCGCGCCGGCCAGAGCCGCAGGTGGGTCTGGCCGCCGGACAGCTGCCAGACATACTCCTCCTCCCGGCCCTCCAGCCCGCACTGGGACAGGGCCTGCCTTCCCCGCTCCAGGTAGTCGGGGAAGGCGTAGTTGAGGCAGGAGTAGGACGCATCGTCCAGCACGGTAGGCCGCACGATCTGATTTTCAAAGTCCTGATAGACATAGCCCACCTTCCGGGCCAGAGCGCCAACGTCGGTCTGCAGCGTGTCCAGACCGTGGATTTTGGTACTTCCATGATAGCTTCCTGTAATAAAATGAGGAATCAATCCATTCAGGACTTTACACAAGGTGGACTTCCCGCAGCCGTTGTTGCCAACGACTGCAAGGAAGTCCCCTTGTGGAATGGTTAGGGAAATGTGCTTCAGGGTGGGCTGGGCGGCGCCGGGGTAGGTATAGGTGAGGTCTTGGATCTCGACTGCGTTCATCTTATCCCACCGCACCGGCCTTGCCGTTCTTCTTCATCACCAGCAGGACTGCCACAGCCAGAACGGCGGCTACCAGCATACCGGCAGCCAGGGCGGTGCCGCTCTCGGCCCACTCGGCCTCCCAGTCGATGAGGGACATGCCGGCGGTGGCGGCCAGCTCAGCCACGACCGCACACACAAAGCCGATCACGCATACCACAATGGCCTTGGGACTGATGCCGGAGACGGCGCTGTCCGGGGTGCGGGGCTGCATGCCTACCAGGGGCTCGATCTTGCCGTACAGCTTGGGCACCAGGTACAGGGTGGGCAGCAGGCAGAACAGAATGCCGGAGAAGAGAAGGTCATTGCAGAAGGCAAAGCCCTCGGTGGCAAAGACGCTCTCGGGCAGACCCTCCACCGCCTCGAAGTCCTCCACGGCGAACTGGACTTTGGCGATGTCCACGACGGTGCCCATCAGCAGCTGGGCGGCGGTGCCGGTGATGGCGGCCACGCCTACCATGACCCGATTGGAGGGATCCTTGACCATACGGCCGGCGATGTACACGCCGATGGTGACGGTAATGAACTTCTCCAGTTCACCCAGACCGCCGAACTGGCCCAGCATGATCTCGCTGAACACCAGCTCACCGGTGGCAGCGCCCAGAGCGGCGGACAGGGGATCAAAGAGCATCGCCAGGGTCAGGGGAATGAACAGGAAGTACTCCACCGAGAACTCCACCAGTCCCACCTGGAACTTGGGGATCAGCTCGGTAAACAGCGTGGCCAGTCCGTACAGGGACATGGTCAGCACAAAGATCATCAGTTTCTGAGATTGTGTGGCAGAACGATTTTGGATGGTACTCATGGTAATAGCCTCCCACTTAGATTTGTGTTTCTCTCTCACACGAGCACCAGTGTAACAAAGCAATGTAAATCTGTCCTGCACAGCGGTGTAAAATGTAAATGAAGTTTCATTGCTGTTCTGCATGAACATAAAAAGCGGGAGCGCTCCCGTAGGAGCGCCCCCTTTAGAAAGGAAGAGGAACTATTTAATTCCAGAAATCCACCTTTTCCTTCAGGCCGATGGAAGAGGCCTTGAACTCCGGATTCTTGCCGGACTTCTTTTGCTGAATGTAGTCGTCGAGGCAGCGCAGGGCGGGCTTGAGGAGCAGGACGATGACAGGCACATTGATGAGAGCCATCAGACCCATGAGCACGTCGGCGGTATCCCAAACCACGGTGAGCTGCATGGTGGCGCCCAGGCACACCACCACGGTGGCGATGGCCCGCTGGACGTACACGGCGGTGCGGGAGGGAGCCTGGTTGAAGAGGTAAGACAGGCCGGTCTCTGCATAGTAGAAGTTGCCCAGCAGGGTGGTGAAGGCGAAGAGGAACAGGGCCACGGTGATGAAAATTACGCCGAACTGACCCAGAGTTCCGGCCATGGCCTGCTGCACGAAGGGCATGCCGGCGGCCTCCGCGGTGGGATCCACGCCGGAGCACAGCAGCAGCATAGCGGTAGCGGTGCAGACCACGATGGTGTCGATGAACACGGACAGAACCTGGACCAGGCCCTGCTTGGCGGGGTGGGACACGCCGGCGGAACCGGCGGCGCAGGCGGCGGCGCCGATGCCGGCCTCGTTGGAGAACAGGCCGCGCTTGATGCCCTGCATCAGAGCGGAACCCACAAAGCCGCCGAAGATGGCCTGGAAGTTAAAGGCGTTGCGGAAGATGCTGGCAAACACGGCGGGGATGAGGGAGATGTGGGTAAAGACCACAAAGAGGGTGACGGCCAGGTACAGCACGCCCATCACAGGCACCAGCACAGCGGTAATGTTGGCGATCTGCTTGCCGCCGCCGCTGATGCACACCAGGAACACCACGGCCAGCACGATGCCCACGATCCAGGGGGTGAGGGTGGGATCATAGAAGCTGTAAGCCTTCAGAGAGTCGGCAATGTTGAAGGAGGCCACCAGGTTAAAGCCCACCATGTAGGTGAGGATCATCACCACGGCGAAGAGAACGCCCAGCCAGCGCTGCTTGAGAGCCTGCTCGATGTAGTAGGCGGGGCCGCCGTAGCAGCTGCCGTCCTTGGCACGCTTCTTATAAATCTGAGCCAAAGTACCTTCCACAAAGGCGGTGGCGCTGCCCAGCAGGGCGGTGACCCACATCCAGAACACCGCGCCGGTGCCGCCCAGGCAGATGGCGGTGGAGATGCCGGCGATGTTGCCGGTACCCACGCGGGAGGCGGTGGAGACCATCAGGGTCTTGAAGGCGGAGATGCTGTTCTGGTCCTCGCTGGGCTGCATGACGATGCGGATAGATTCGGGCAGGAACCGGAACTGGACGAACTTGGTGCGCACGGTAAAGTAGATGCCGCCAGCCACCAGCAGGACAATGAGAATGTAGGTATAGAGATAGTTGCTGATGCTGCCGATGAAACCGCTGTATGCGGCTGCGATGGTCTCTAACATGTCGAGGTACCTCCTGTTTGTTTAGTCTGTTTGGCTGTCCGTGTCAAAGATGTGCAGATGCAGCTGCTGGGACAGATGGCGCAGCACACGCTCTCCGGCCACGCTGTTGCCCTTGCCGTCCAGGGCAGGACCGAAGATGCCGATGCCCATCCGCCGGTCCACCACCGACAGGATGCCGCCGCCAACGCCGCTCTTGGAGGGGATGCCCACCTGGACGGCAAAGGTGCCCGAGCCGTCGTACATTCCACAGGTAAGCATGATGGTCTTGACTACCCGGACGGTGTCGGGGGAGAGCAGGCGCTCTCCGGTGGCAGGGCAGATGCCGCCGCCGGCCAGCAGCAGGCCAAGTCCTGCCAGACTCTCCGCCGTCACGCTCAAAGAGCACATGCGCACGTAAAAGTCCAGTGTGCGCTCCACATCGCTGCGGATCACGCCTTTGTTCTCCAGCAGGTAGGCGATAGCCCGGTTGCGGGAGATATTGGACATCTCCGAGTGGTAGACCTTTTCGTCCAAAACGATCTCCGGGTCCATACACAGCTTTCGGGTAAAGGCCAGCATTTTGTCAAAGGAGATCTTGGGCTCCAGGTAGCTGTCCACAGCGATGGCTCCGGCGTTGATCATGGGATTGCTGGGGGAGCTGCCCGCCGCCTCCAGCTTGCCCATGGCGTTGAAGGCGTCCCCGGAGGGCTCCATGCCCACTTGAGCAAATACGGTCTCAAAGCCACACAGCTCCAGGGCGGCGGCCAGGCTGATGACCTTGGAGATACTCTGGATGCTGAAGCGTACCTTGGTGTCGCCGGCGGAGAACCGCCCGCCGTCCGCGGTAAAGACGCAGGCACCCAGCTGGTGCTTGTCCACCTTGCTCAGCTCCGGAATGTACGATGCAGTCTGTCCCAGTTCCGCCGCAGGCCTGGCCGCGGCCACTGCCTGGGCAAGTACGGTCTGGATCATGGTGTTTTCCTCCTTGATGTTGACGCGTTGGCTTTCTGGGCTCAAGCATAGCAGGCACAGGCACGTTTGTATAATACGAAACTGTTTTGGTGGATATAAATAAAACGGATAGCGGAGACCGCTATCCGTTTGGTTAATTTAGTCTGGCTTTTACATTTTCAATAAATTCCTGGGTGATGTCCGACAGCGGTTCTCCCTCCATTTTCACATAGCCGAACTCAAACATGAAGTCACAGCCGCTGATGGGGACCGACATGGCCTTGTAGCCGGCGTCCTGCATCTCGAAGTCGTGGATCCCGATGCTGTAAAAGTCGCTCACAGAAATCAGGCGCATGAGAGACTGTCGGTTGGACAGGTAGATCACCTTGGAATTGTTGCTCTCCATGCCCTGAAGCTGCGTTTCAAAGAGGTTATGGGCCAGGTCGTCATACTGGCCAAGGTATCGGATCATGCCGTAGGGAGCCAGGGCCTGCAGGGTAATGGGCTTGTGCTGACGCACCAGGGGGTGATTTTTGGAGATGACGATGTGGGGCTCCACATAGGCCAGACTGCGGTAGACCATCCGCTGGGAGGAGAGAAGCTTTTCCATCTCCCGGCGGCGCTTGCTGTCAAAGTGAAATACCCCCACCGTGGCCCGGCCGGAGAGTACGTCGTCGATGACCTCCTCGGCGTTGCCCTCGTAGAGCCGGTGGGAGAAGGAGGGCTGGTCCTGGTGGTTGAGGACCACTTCGATAAAGCTCTCCATTACATGAGAAAACTTGGTCATAGAGACGGAAAGATGGTTAAATTCAGCGGTTTTTATGCTGGGTCGCCGCAGACAGTTCATCTCCTCCAGCACCCGGGCGGCATGCTTTAAAAACTCCTCCCCCTCGGGCGTGAGGGTGACCCCCTGGTTGCTGCGGTTGAGCAGAAGATAGCCCATCTCGTTTTCCAGGTCGTGGATGATCTTGCCCAGATGGGGCTGGGAAATAAACAGCGCCTGGGCCGCTTTGTTGATGGAGCCCAGCTGGGCCACTTTAATAAAGCACTCCAGATGCTTTAAATTGATATTGTACGGCATCTCGGTCTGACCCCCTTTAAAAAAGGATGACTTAAGTTTTATCAGCGAAATTATATCACTTTCCAACAAAGAACTCCAGGTGCTCGCTATTGCTATTTGTGATAAGCGTCATTTCTGTGGGTTATTTCCCCCGGGAAAAGAATTGCGTTCTGCATCCAAAAACTGCATGGCGATATAGAGCATCGCGGCGTCTCTGGGGCGGCGCAGGTCGTAGCCGGTATACTGGGCCAGTTTGCCCATGCGGTAGCGGAAGGTGTTTTTGTGTACGTGGATGCTCTGGGCGGCCCGTTCTACATTGCCCTCACAGCGGAAATAGAGGACTAGACACTCCAGCAGCTCCTCCCGCTCGTCCTCCGGGACCGTTTCAAAAATGGCCCGGCACACATCCGCTTTCACCTTGGGCTCCAGGTTCTGCAGCACAAAATCCAGGGAGATGCCGCTGTACTCCAAAATGGTGTGGTTTTTTGCCGCGGCCCGGGCGGCGATCTTGGCCTCGTTATAGCAGCGGCGGATATCCTCCGCGCCCCGGGACAGGGAGCTCAGCCCGCCGCTGAGTGTGACCTCATAAAAGCTCTCCGCTGCCTGCTGAAACTGTTTGAGTACCTCCAGGGCTTTCTGCTCGGGACCAAACACCAACAGCAGACGGCGGTTGACCACGGCGCACAGGGTCTGTTCCCCCTGGACATAACGCTGGGCCATCTGCAGAAGCCGCCCGCCGTGAAGCTCCGGAGGCTGGGCGGTGCCGCGGGGCTCATACTCCAGAATGGCGATGCGCTTGGGCTCCCGGATGTCGATGTCCAGCAGCGCGCCCCGCTCGGCAAAGGCGGACCAGTCCAGGTTCTGGGCGAAGAGCCACTCCTCCAAAAACAGGCTCCGGGCCTGCTCCACCAGCAGGCTCTGCTCCTGCTGGCGCATGGTGGTCAGCAGGATCTCGGTCATTTTCTTCACAATGGCACCGAAATCCCGCACCGCGTCGGGAGGACCGGTGATGCCGATGACCCCCTCGCAGTTCCCGTCCACATAGATGGGCAGGTTTACCCCCTGCTGAGCGCCCGGTCCCTCCTCTCCGGCGGCCACCTCCAGCACCGGAAGCTGCTGCTCCAGGATTTCCTTGGCGATGGTGTGCAGCTGACCGATCCGCTTGGGGTCGGTACTGGCCAGAATGGTGCCCGTGCGGTCCATGATGTTCACATCCCGGCCGATGGTCTCCTTGATTTCCTCTACGATCCGCATTCCGTTCTCTTTGGTCAGGAACATGGTGCTCGCCTCCTGGGGTTTGTATTTCATATAAAAATTTTATCTTACTTTTGGCCCAAATACAAGAACGGGTTTGCTATATTGAGGATAACAAAACAGAACCTGAAGGAGGAATTCTGAATGAAAATCGTAGTTCTGGATGGATATACCGAGAACCCCGGCGATCTGAGCTGGGACGAGCTGGCCAAGCTGGGCGATCTGACCGTCTATGACCGTACCTCCTATGTGGAGGATCCCATCATTGCCGAGCGCATCGGCGACGCCGAGGTGGTCATCACCAACAAGACCCCCATCTCCAAGCAGACCATTGACAAGTGCCCCAACATGAAGCTCATCGCCTTCCTGGCTACCGGCTACAACGTGGCCGACTACAACTACGCCAAGGAGAAGGGCGTGCTGGTGTGCAACGTGCCCACTTACGGCACCGCCTGCGTGGGTCAGTACGCCATCGCTCTGCTGCTGGAGGTGTGCCACCACATCGGCCACCACGATAAGACCGTCCACGAGGGCAAGTGGGCCAATCACATCGACTGGTGCTACTGGGATTACCCCCTCATCGAGCTGGACGGCAAGACTGCCGGTATCATCGGCTTTGGCCGCATCGGCCAGACCACCGGCCGCATTGCCAAGGCTCTGGGCATGAAGGTGCTGGCTTATGACCTGTATCCCAA
Source organism: Flintibacter sp. (assembly GCF_046973065.1). Classification (NCBI taxonomy): domain Bacteria; kingdom Bacillati; phylum Bacillota; class Clostridia; order Eubacteriales; genus Flintibacter; species Flintibacter sp. Next base: position 20,189 of record NZ_JBKVXZ010000042.1, read on the forward strand.
CGACTCCGGCAAAGCCATTGCCGAGTACGTGGATCTGGACACCCTGCTGGCCCAGTCCGACGTGGTCTTCCTGCACTGTAACCTCACTGCCGACAACGAGAAGATGATCAACAAGGCCAACATCGCCAAGATGAAGGACGGCGCCATCCTCATCAACAATTCCCGCGGCCAGCTCATTGACGAGCAGGACGTCACCGACGCTCTGAAGTCCGGCAAGCTGGGCGCCGCCGGCCTGGACGTGGTATACACCGAGCCCATCAAGGCCGACAACCCCCTGCTCACCGCCCCCAACTGCATCATCACGCCCCACATGTCCTGGGGTGCCAAGGAAGCCCGCCAGCGTATCATGGATATCACCGTGGACAACGTGAAGGCCTACATCAATGGCAGCCCCATCAACGTGGTGAATAAATAAGCCAGTTTGTTTTCCCTTCCTACATACGCCCCCTGAGCCCAATGGCTCAGGGGGCGTATCGTTTGCATCTGGATATGACAGCAGCCCCATTGCAGTGCCGTTCTGCAATGGGGCTGCTGTCATGTTTTACTGGAAAGACCAAAGTGTCACTGGAAGTTGCGGATCTGGATGCCCTCAGCTTCAAACTCCTTGCGGATGCGCTCCACAAAGGCCAGAGCCTTGGCGCCGTCGCCGTGGACGCACAGGGTGTCGCCCTGGATAGCGACTTCCTTGCCGGTAATGGCGGTGACCTTGTGCTCCTTGATCATCTTGATGCAGCGCTCCACCGCCAGGTCCTCATCGGTGATCATGGAGCCGGGCTGCTTGCGGGGGACCAGGGACAGGTCCTCCATGTAGGCGCGGTCGGCGAAGATCTCAGCCGCGGTCTTCAGGCCGATCTTCTGAGCCTCCTGGCCCAGAACAGCGCCGGCGCAGTAGAAGATGCGGATGGAGGGGTCGATCTCATATACCGCCTCACAGATGGAGCGGGAGACCTCCCGGTCATACTGGCACAGGTTGCCCAGTGCGCCGTGGGGAGCCACATGCTGCAGCTTCAGGCCATAGCTCTGGGTGAAGGCCATCAGAGCGCCGATCTGATACTTCATGTAGTTTTTGACCTCGTCGGTGGACAGGACCATCTTCCGGCGGCCAAAGCCCATCAGATCGGGATAGCCGGGGTGAGCGCCCACGGCCACGCCCCGCTCCTTGGCCATGCGGACCACCTTATCCATGACCATGGGGTCGCCGGCGTGGTAGCCGCAGGCTACGTTGGTGGAGGTGATGTGCTGGATGATGCCCTCGTCGTTTCCGATGCGGTAAGCGCCGAAGCTTTCGCCCATGTCGCTGTTCAAATCGATGGTATACATGAAACGCACCTCTTTCTGTTACTGGGAGACCACCTGGATGGAGGTCTCATAGACTTTTCCGTTGACGGTAATGCGGTAACGGCGCACAGGACCAGGCAGGGTAGTCGCGGGGTAAACGGGAGACTGGTGAGCCTGGACCGAAGGCTGAGCCTGGGGCGCCGGAGCATTCAGATTTTGATCCAAGGTGTTGAGCCGCTGCTGCATCTCCCGCCACAGCTGGTGGGCCTGGGGGACGGTGACCGACTGGAAGCGGATGATGTCGCCGGGGCGGCACTGGCCGATGACGGGCAGGTCGGCGGTGATGACGGTAGCAATCTTGGTGTAGCCGCCCACGGTCTGGCGCTCGGCCAGCATGATGATGGGCAGGCCCGAGGTGGGCACCTGGATGGCGCCGGTGACCATGCCGTCGGAGATGATGTTGCCGTCTACTTTATGCTCGATGACCGGGCCGTCCAGACGGCAGCCCATACGGTCAAAGTCGTTGGTCACATGATAGGGCTGGCCCAGGAAGGTTTCGATGCCTTTGGGGGTGAAGGCGTCGTCCTGGGGACCGAGAATGACCCGCAGGACCCGCTGGTTTCCGGCGGGCATGGGGTGGTCGGTGCGGCGGGATTCCATGCGGGGCAGGGTGGTCTTGGGAGCCAGGAAGGAGATCTCATCTCCCTTGGCCAGCTTGCGGCCCTCCAAGCCGCCTACCTTATTCTGCACACCGGTGGCCCGGCTGCCCATCACCTCGGGGACATCCAGTCCGCCGGCAAAGGCCACGTAGGTCCGGCAGCCGGTGCGGGCAGCCCGCAGCTTCAGCACTGAACCCGCCTTTACCAGAACCGCCTGGTTCATGGGCAGGGGCTTCTCGTCCAGCAGGGGCATCATATCCCCGCCGGTAACGGCGATGATGTTGTCCTGAGTAAAGCGCAGGGTGGGACCCAGCATGGTGGCCTCCAGAGCGCTGAGATCTCTGGAATTGCCCACCAGAATATTGGCGATCTGGAAGGACTCCAGATCCATAGGGCCGGAGGGGGAGACGCCGAACTGCTCATAGCCGTACCGGCCTTTATCCTGAATGGTGGTCAGGACTCCGGGATTTTCTACTACGATGCCCATGTTCAGCCCTCCTTTTCATAGGTTTTGGGCTGGTAGCAGCCAAGCTCTACCTGCCGCTTGATATCCATGAATTCCGCCTTGTCCACCGGGACATGGCGGATCCACTGGCCCGCCTTGAGCAGGAAGGGGTTCTTCTTGCGGTAGTCACAGGCCAGAATGGGAGTGGTGCCGATGATGTTCCAGCCGCAGGGCTGGTCGAAGGGGATGATGTCGCTCAGGCCCAGCTGCACCACGATGCTGCCGCCGGGAATGCGTACCCGGGGGGTCTCCCGCCGCTTGAAGGAGAAGGGATTCTCAAAGCGGGCGGTGTAGGGGTGGCCGGGCGCAAAGCCCAGCATATACACATAATAATCGCTCTGACTGTGGATGCGGATGATCTCTTCCTCGGTCTTGCCCTCGATACGGGCGATCTCCTCCAGATCCAGGGCATATTCGCCTTCGTAGAGGACAGGGATCTCGGTGACAATGGACTTGGGGAGGCTAGACAGATCCAGGTGCTTGACGCCCTGGTCAATGGCCTCCTTCAACTGGTCCAGATCTGCGGTGAGAGGGTCATAGTGGATGACCAGGGAACGGTAGGTGGGGATGAGTTCTCCGATCCCGGGGAGCCGCCGCTCCTCCAGAGCACGCTTCAGGGCCACCACCTTCCGGTTGACCTCCATGCTGATCTCATTTTCGAATTCTACCAACAGGGCCTGATCGCCCACGTCATGTAAGGTATACATAAAGGTTCCTCCACTTGTCCGGCCGGTCCATGGTTATGGACCGGCCGGATGGATTTATAGGTGCAGAATGACAGGGCGGCAAAGGATCAGCTGTTGTAGATCTCCTTGTCGAACTCCTTCTCGCTGGTGGAGACGATCACGGTGGTAGCCGCGTCGCCCACCACGTTCAGGGTGGTCAGGACCATCTCGCAGGGCTTGTTCATGGCAAGCACCAGAGAGTAGATGAGGGTACAAAGCTCGGTGTTGAAGCCGGCGCCGGTGAGAACAGCGTACAGCATAACGGAACCGGCGGCGGGGATGGCGGGGGTGCCCATGGAGGCGGCGATGGCCAGCAGGGTCATGGTCAGGTAGTTCATGGGGGTGACTTCCAGACCGGCGCAGGTGGCGATGAAGGCGGCGCCGATGATGTGCATGATGGCGGTGCCGTTCATGTTGATGGTCATGCCCACGGGCAGTACGAAGTCGGTGATCTCCTCAGAGCAGCCCAGCTCCTTCACGCAGGTCTCACGGTTGAGGGGCAGGGCGGGGGCAGAGGCGGCGGCGCCGAAGGCGATGATGGCCACCTTGATCATCTTCTTCATGAAGATGAAGGGGTTGCAGCGGGTAGTAGCACCGATGGCGATGGGATAGGCCACCAGCAGGTAGATGATCAGGACAATGATGGTGACGAGGATGTAAGAGAAGATGTTGCTGACCTGGTCGATGCCGTAGATGGCGAAGGTGCGGGTGATCATGCAGAACACGGAGAAGGGGCTGCACACGATGATCAGGAAGTCCAGGAACTTCTGCACGATCTGACTGCACTCGTCGCAGAAGACCTTGAAGACCTTGATCTTGTCTTCCATAGCGGCGATGCTCACGCCGATGATGACGGAGCAGGTGATGACCGCCAGCATCTTGTTGTTGCTGCTCAGGGCGGAGATCATATTGTCGGGCACCGCGTTGACGATGGTGACCAGGATGTTGCTGGTCTCGGCCTCGGTGACGTCGGCGGCCAGGCTGTCCACCACGAACTCACGGTACAGACCCATGTTGATGACCAGCTCAGAGACCACAGCGGCGAAGAAGCAGGCCACCAGGTAGAACAGAACGAAGGTGATGATGGTCTTGCCGGCGATGCGGCCCAGCTTTCTCATATCATTCATGCCGCACACGGACATGATGATGGAGAAAAAGACCATGGGCACGATGGCCAGCTTCAGTGCGTTGGTAAATACGGTTTGAATAATGTAGAACAGGCCGATGGCATTGCGCCCCTCGCTGACCGTGATGTCCTGGAAGAAGATCTTATTCAGGATATCCCACGTGGCCGGGGACATGGAGGGTTTTAATAAGGAGATGACAATACCCAATATAACACCCAGGATGAGGGCTGTCACCATGCGCTTGACAAATCTTTTCCGTTTCTTCTCAACCATGATTTCAACTCCCGTATACAACATTTATCTCGTATCCCGCTCTTTATGGGATGCGCAAGGTTTGGTTCGGCGGCTGATTCTTGGGTCACCGGTGTCGATAGGAGAAAACCTATCTTAATTGCCCAAAAAACAACGGCCTCACCGTCTGAATTAAGGATAACATCTCCAAAGTTTTTCGACAAATAAATATTCCGAACGTCTTTTATTTATTTTTTTAATATTTAAACAGCGGTATCCAGCGCAAAAGCCCGCAGAGTGTGCTCTGACGGGCTTTTATTGTATTTCTAAATAATTCTTATCACACATATTCATTTTACAAATATAATTTCTGTGCGCTATAATGAGCCCACAAGCAAGAGAACAAGAAAAACTGATGGATCATACAAAAATCAACCTGGATATACAGGAAAGGAGAATCGGTATGTTTGAAACTGCTAAGCGTATGGAGATGCTCCCGTTTTCCGGCATCCGTGTCATGATGGAGAAGGCCACCCAGATGCAGAAGAAGGGTGAGGACGTCATTCATATGGAGATCGGCCGCCCCGACTTCGATACCCCCCAGGTCATTAAGGATGCCGCTTATGACAGCATCCGCCGGGGCAACGTGTTCTACACCTCTAACTATGGTACCCCTGAGCTGCGCAAGGCCATTGCCGAAAAGCTCAAGCGGGACAACAACGTGGACTACACCGCCGACGAGATCCTGGTGACCATCGGCGTGGGCGAGGGCACCTACGCCGCGGTAGCCGCCTTCCTTAACCCCGGCGACCAGGTTCTGGTTCCCGATCCCGTGTGGCTCAACTACATCCACGTGCCCAACTTCTTCGGCGCTGTTCCTGTCAGCTACAAGCTGCGGGAGGAGAACGACTTCCAGATCGACCTGAAGGAGCTGGAGAGCCTTATCACCGACAAGACCCGCATGCTGGTCATCAACACCCCCGGCAACCCCACCGGTGTGGTGCAGTCCTATGAGACCCTGAAGGGCCTGGCCGATATGGCGATCCGCCACGATCTGATCGTGGTCTCCGATGAGATCTATGAGAAGCTGGTCTACGGCGGCGAGAAGCACATCAGCATCGCCTCTCTGCCCGGCATGAAGGAGCGCACCATCACCCTCAACGGCTTTTCCAAGTGCTACTCCATGACCGGCTGGCGTCTGGGCTATGCCGCCGCTCCCGTGGACTTCATCAAGGCTATGGTCCGCGTCCACCAGTACATCAACACCTGCGCCGCTTCCTTTGTCCAGGAGGCCGGTATCACCGCTTTGGAGAAGGCTGAGCCCGACGTGCAGGAGATGGTCAAGGAGTATGCCCGCCGCAGAGACTACATGGTCTCCGCCATCAACAGCATGGACGGCGTGAGCTGCAAGACCCCCGGCGGCGCCTTCTATGTCTTCATGAACATCAAGTCCTTCGGCATGTCCTCCGCCGACATGGCCAACTACCTGCTGGAGGAGGCCAAGATCGCCACTGTGCCCGGCTCCGCCTTCGGTTCTCAGGGCGAGGGCTACGTCCGCTTCTCCTACGCCTGCAGCTATGAGCGCATCGTAGAGGGCATGGAGCGCATGCGCAAGGCTCTGGCCAAGCTGCCCAAGAAGGCTTAAAAACGCTGCCAGGTCTGGCCGATGTGCAGATCGAATTTCAGATTCTGCAGATATTGAGCCAGGTTGCGTTCAAAATAGTCCAGCGCTTTTTCCGTGGTGATCAGAGGATTGCGGTGCTTGATCTTGTAGCAGCAGCGGTTGGGGGGAGGATTCTCCAGCCGGCTGACATACAGGGCGTGGCTGCCGTAGAGCTCATGGATCACCGATTCCGGGGCGATCATCCAGTACTGTTCTCTGGGGTTCCACATTTTGGAGATCACCGTAATGGTGTCGGCGGACAGACAGGGGCGGGAATAACTGGTCAGCCACTGGTCGTGCCAGATCTGATAGGGGTCGTCCCACTTTAAAAACAGCTCTTTGGCGGGGTCAAGCTCCTCGGTGTGGACCAGGGGCTTCTCCACCGCCGGGTTGGAGGACTGGACCAGGTACATCTGTTCCTCAAAGACACACTCGCAGAGAATGTTTTTGTAGTAGAGCTGGTAGTACACAAAAGCCAGGTCGATGTCGTGGGCGTCCAGGATGCTGTACAGCTCCGAGGACTGATGGGTGCGGATGTTGAGATCCAGCACCGTCCCACTGTGGATGAGCTGCCGATAAAAAGGCGCCAGCAGGGCCACGTTCACGCTGTCGGTGCAGCCGATGGTGAGCAGCGTCCGCTCCCGCCGCCCCTGAAGCAGGCGGGTCTCCTTCCACAGAGACATCATCCGCTCCGCAATGGGGATGAAGTCGGCCCCCTCTGGGGTGAGCTCGATCTGTTTAAATCCCTTGCTGCGGAGAATCAGCGAGCAGTTCAGTTCCTTTTCCAGCAGCTTGAGCCGGTGGCTCACCGTAGGCTGGGAGAGAAAGAGAGCATCCGCTGTTTTGGAAATGCTCTTGGTACTGACAATGGAGAGAAACATCTCGATATCGGCCAGATCCATACAAACGCCTCCTTGGCACCCGGAAATGAGAGCGTAAAAAGTTACTGACAGTTTACCACACAATCCGCGGTTATTTCAATCGCTTTAAATCATTGTATTGAAAGAAGGATCTTATCATGGCAGTTGGATGCAGAATTAAAAAGAATATCGTTCGTCCCGATCGCAGCCTGGTGGAGGCGTTCCGCGGCATTCCCGTGGCCAACATCGACGACTGCATGAACCGTCTCTCCGCCGTTCAGGCTGAGCTTTGCCCCATGAACTCCTCTCCCCTGCTGGGCACCGCCTTTACCGTAAAGTGCCCCGCTGGTGATAACCTCATGTTCCACAAGGCCCTGGATCTGGCCCAGCCCGGCGACGTGCTGGTCATCGCTGCCGGCGGCAGCATGAGCCGCGCTCTGTGCGGTGAGATCATGGCCACCTATGCCCGCAGCCGCGGCATCGCCGGTTTCATCATCGACGGCTGTGTCCGTGACCGGGACGAGCTGGCTCAGTTCACCGACTTCCCTGTCTATGCCAAGGGCGTTATCCCCAACGGCCCCTATAAGAACGGCCCCGGCGAGATCAACTTCCCCGTCAGCGTGGGTGGCCAGGTCATCTGCCCGGGCGACATCCTGGTGGGCGACGGCGACAGCATCCTGGTGATCAAGCCTGAGGACGCGGAAGAACTGGCCAAGGCCGCCAAGGCGGTCAAGGTCAAAGAGGAGGGCCAGCTGGAGGGCATCAAGACCGGCAAGGGCTTCCCCCGTCCCTTCGTGGACCAGATCCTGGAGCAGATCGGCGTAGAGTACGTGGACTGATTCCCCTCTCATCAACCATATACCCCCGGCGGCGAAGGACCGGCTTTATGCCGGCCCTTCGCTGCGTTTTTCGAGAATATATATAACAGCACCCCTGTGGGATGACCACAGGGGTGCTGTTGTTAACGGTTTTTTGAAAAAATCAGTAGTTCTCGCAGTGGATCTCGAAGAAGCTCTGGCTGTAGCGGCAGGTGGGGCACACCTCGGGGGCAGCGGTGCCCACCACGATGTGACCGCAGTTGCGGCACTCCCAAACCTTGACCTCGCTCTTTTCAAAGACCTGGGCGGTCTCCACATTGCGCAGCAGGGCGCGGTAGCGCTCCTCGTGGCGCTTCTCAATGGCAGCGACCAGACGGAATTTGGCGGCCAGCTCGGGGAAACCCTCCTCCTCGGCGGTCTTGGCAAAGCCGTCATACATGTCCGTCCACTCGTAGTTTTCACCCTCGGCGGCGTGGAGCAGATTGTGGGCGGTGTCTCCCAGGCCGCCCAGCTCCTCGAACCACAGCTTGGCGTGGGCCATCTCGTTTTCCGCGGTCTGCCGGAACAGGGCGGCGATCTGCTCATATCCCTCCTGCTGGGCTACCGTGGAGAAATAAGTGTACTTATTCCGGGCCTGAGACTCTCCGGCAAAGGCGGCCTCCAGGTTTTTCTCGGTCTGGGTGCCGGCGTACTTGCTGCCGCTCTTGGCAGGGGCCTGCTCCAGCTTTTCAAAGGAGGAGGCGGGCTGCTTGCACAGGGGGCAGGTAAAGTCCTCGGGCAGAGTCTCGCCCTCATAGATATAGCCGCAAATCTTACATTTCCACTTATTCATCGGTTTTTCGTCCTTTCTTTTTCTGATATCGCTGCGGTCGTAGTAGGTCGTATGCAGCATCTGTTCCGCCAGCTCACTGAGGGGCTGGCCGTAGAAGGCCTCATAGACAGCCTTGATTTCAGGGTTTTCATGGCTGCTGCGCAGCGTCATGGAGCCGTCCCACTGATACAGGGCCGCGATGCGGCTCTTGCGAGTCTCATCGGCATTTTTCATCAGATCCTTGGGCTGTCCGCCACCGCCGATGCAGCCTCCCGGACAGGCCATGACCTCCACAAAGTGGTACTGCTTGCCGCTTCCCTTCATGTGCTCCAGGAAGCGGCGGGCATTGGCAGTGCCGTATACCACCGCCACCTGCAGAGTCAGATCACCGATGATCACCTGAGCCTCACGAACGCCATCGTACCCGCGCACTGGGTCCAGCTGCAGCAGGGATTCCGGGGCGCTCTGGCCGGTGAGGTATGCGTAGGCGGTGCGCAGGGCAGCCTCCATCACACCGCCGGTGTTGCCGAAGATCACGCCGGCTCCCGAGGCCTTGCCCATCAGGGAGTCGTAGGCGGAGTCCTCCAGAGCGGTCCAGTCGATGCCGGCGGCCTTGGCCCACCGGGCCAGCTCCCGGGTGGTGATGACCTGGTCGGTGTCCCGCATTCCCTGGATGCCGTGGTAGTCACCGGCGGCGTGCATCTCCTCCCGCCGGACCTCGAATTTCTTGGCCGTACACGGAGTCAGAGTAACGTGGACGATCTGCCGGGGATCCAGTCCCATCTGTTTGGCAAAGTAGGTCTTAACCGTGGGACCCTGCATGCCGATGGGGCTTTTGGCGGTGGAGAGATGGGGCAGCAGTTCCGGGGCATAGATCTCAGTAAAGTGTACCCAGCCGGGACAGCAGCTGGTGAACTGGGGAAGGGGGCGGTCTTTTTCCGTGATCCGGCGGATCAGCTCGCTGGCCTCCTCCACGATAGTCAGATCGGCGGCGAAGTTGGTGTCCAGCACATAGTCCACACCTAGAGCGCGGAGCAGGGCCACCATCTTGCCCTCCACAAAGGCGCTGGGTTCCATGCCGAATTCTTCGCCCAGAGCGGCCCGGACCGCCGGAGAGGTGCTGACCACTACCACCTTATTGGGGGCGGCAATGGCCTGCTGTAATCAAGGGCCAACTCGAGGAACTTGTGCGTGGAAGTGTAGAAGAAACGCTCAACGAGCTGTTGGAGGCCGA
>NZ_JBKVXZ010000043.1:0-28865 GCF_046973065.1 Flintibacter sp.
TCTTGATACTTCTGCTCATCTTTTACTCCCTCCTTACTTGTCGTTGCGGCGCTTGACGATGAACTTATCGGTGCGGTTCTTGGTCTTGCGGGTCTTGTAACCCAGAGCGGGCTTGCCCCAGGGGGTAACAGGACCGGGACGACCAACGGGGCTCTTGCCCTCGCCGCCGCCGTGGGGGTGGTCATTGGGGTTCATGACGGAGCCACGGACGGTGGGACGCCAACCCATGTGACGCTTACGACCGGCCTTACCGATCTGGATGTTAGCGTGATCGGTGTTGCCAACCTGGCCGATGGTGGCCTTGCAGTTCTCACGGATATAGCGCACCTCGCCGGAAGGCAGACGCACCTGAGCCATGCCGTTCTCCTTAGCCATCAGCTGAGCGGCCACGCCAGCGGCGCGAACCAGCTGAGCACCCTTGCCGGGGTACAGCTCGATGTTGTGGATCATCTCGCCCACGGGGATGTTGGCGATGGGCAGGCAGTTACCGGGCAGGATGTCGGAGTCAGCACCGGTCATGATGATGTGACCGGCCTTCAGGCCGTTGGGGGCCAGGATATAGCGCTTCTCGCCGTCCTCGTACTGGATCAGGGCGATGTTGGCGGAACGGTTGGGGTCATACTGCAGGTTCAGAACAGTAGCCTTACCTTCCTTGTCGCGCTTGAAGTCGATAACACGATACTTCTGCTTGTTGCCGCCGCCGCGGTGGCGAACGGTGATGCGGCCGTAGCTGTTGCGGCCAGCGTGCTTCTTGAGGTTCTCAGTCAGGCTGCGCTCGGGCTTGGCCTTCTTGTCGATGCCCTCGAAGGCGGACACAGTCATGTGACGGCGGGAGGGCGTTGTGGGCTTAAAAGTTTTGATAGCCATTGTTCAATCTCCTCCTTACACCATGCCTTCGAAGAACTCGATGGTCTTGGAATCGGCGGTCAGAGTGACCATAGCCTTCTTCCAGCTGGGACGGCGGCCAGCGGGCCGGGCGCCCATGCGCTTCTCCTTACCCTGCATGTTCAGGGTGTTGACCTTGGCAACCTTCACGCCGAAGATCTCCTCAACCGCCTTGGCGATCTCGATCTTGTTGGCGTTCTTGGCCACCTCGAAGGTGTAGCGCTTCATCTCGGTATCAGCCATGGACTGCTCGGTGATGATGGGGCGCTTGATGATATCATAAGCGGTCATTACGCGAACACCTCCTCGATGATGGCCAGGGCGGCCTTGTCGATGACCAGGCGCTTGGCGTTGACAATGTCGTACACGCTGAGGATCTTAGCGGTGGTGGTCACCACGCCGGGGATGTTCCGGGCGGACTTGACCACGATCTCGTTGACCTCAGGAGTGATGACCACGGACTTGCCGGCCTCAACGGCGTTGAGGAAGTTGCGCATGTCCTTGGTCTTGATGGCGTCCAGCTTCAGCTCGTCGACCACCAGGATGTCGCCGGAGGCGGCCTTGGCGGACAGAGCGGACTTCAGAGCCAGGCGCTTCACCTTCTTATTCAGGGTGTAGCTGTAATCGCGGGGCTTGGGAGCAAACACGATACCGCCGTGAGTCCACTGGGGAGCCCGGGTGGAACCCTGACGGGCGTGGCCGGTGCCCTTCTGGCGCCAGGGCTTCTTGCCGCCGCCGGAAACCTCGGCGCGGGTCAGAGCGCTCTGGGTGCCCTGACGGCAGTTGGCCAGGTGGTTCTTGACCACCTCGTGGACAACAGCCTGGTTGGGCTCGATGCCGAAAACAGCCTCGGAGAGCTCGATCTCGCCGACCTGCTGGCCGGCCATGTTAAACACATTCGCTTTTGCCATGATTTACACTCTCCTTTCCTTACTTGTTGCGGGCGGAAGCCTTCTGGGGATTGCGGCCGGAAGCCTTCTGCGGGTTGTTGCTGATGCCGGCAGCACCCTTGGGCTCGAAGTACTTCTTCACGCTGCTGCGCAGGAACACCACGCCGCCCTTGGGGCCGGGGATGGCGCCGCGAACCGCGATGATGCCCAGCTCGGCGTCCACAGAGATGACGTCCAGGTTCATGACAGTGACCTGCTCGTTGCCCATCTGGCCGGCGCCGATCTTACCCTTGAAGATACGGGAAGGATCGCTGTTGGCGGCCATGGCGCCAGCGTGACGATGCACAGGGCCGGTACCGTGGGTCTCCTTCAGACGAGAAGCACCGTGACGCTTGATAACGCCCTGGTAGCCGTGGCCCTTGCTGATGCCGGTGACGTCCACGCGGTCGCCCGCGGCGAACACGTCAGCCTTCAGCTCGTCGCCGATCTCGTACTTGGAGCAGTCGTCCAGACGGAACTCCTTGAGGACCTTCTTCAGCTCCTCCAGGCCGGCCTTCTTCTGATGGCCAACCTCAGGCTTGGTCAGCTTGCGCTCGGGAACGGTCTGATAACCCAGCTGAATGGCCTCATAGCCATCCTTCTCGGCGGTCTTCTTCTGCACCACGGTGCAGGGGCCGGCCTCGATCACGGTCACAGGGACCACGTGGCCAGCTTCATCGAAGATCTGGGTCATGCCGATCTTTTTGCCGATGATCGCTTTCTCCATGTTGGATTTTCCTCCTATATAGGTTATTGGTTGGGCGAGTTACCCATTGGACTGGTATTGCTCGGCCAACTTGACCCGTCCGCCTCAATATGCGGCAGACAGCGGGTACACAAGGTAGTTGTTTGAGATCGCTGTGAAATTACAGCTTGATCTCGATCTCCACACCAGCGGGAAGCTCCAGGCTCATCAGGGCCTCGACGGTCTTGGGGGAGGGCTTGACCACGTCGATCAGGCGCTTGTGAGTGCGGCGCTCAAACTGCTCGCGGCTGTCCTTGTACTTGTGGACGGCGCGCAGGATGGTGACGACTTCCTTCTTGGTGGGCAGAGGGATGGGGCCGGAGACGGTAGCGCCGGTGCGCTTGGCGGTCTCCACGATCTTCTCCGCGCTCTGGTCGATGAGCTGGTGATCGTAAGCCTTCAGACGGATGCGGATCATTTCTTTCTGAGCTGCCATGGGTTGTTTCCTCCTTAATACATACGAAGTGAATTCCTTGTCCCTCGCTTCGTACGGTGAAGTTCCTGTCCACGTTCTCGTGCGTATCACTCCGTGGCATGAAAGAAACCGGCGTGCAAGCAGGCCGGTTCCACCCAGCTACAGCGATATACGCTGTGCCCAGGTCCTTCAGCCGCCCGATTCTAGCTCGGACATACTCCGTGGAAGTTACCTCATTTCTGAGCAATCTCCCACATCATCGCAGTTGCCCCCTTAACAGGGACTCCAGTATGATACATCAACACCCCCGTGTGTGTCAAGGTGTTTTTTCAAAAAATTTTGCCCGTTTTCACGGAGTTTCTCTGGTTTGCTTTGGTGATGTTTGATAGGGGCAACCTTGTTCCTTTTTGCTTGCCCAAAAAGGAACCAAAAAGGCCCCAGGGGTGTGGCTCCGACGAACGCCTCGCCATAGGTGGGCGTTTATAGTCACCACACCCCCTGGACCCCCGTTTACGGGGGACGCCCTCCAAAGGGACGGGAAATTTCTTCCGGCGACCTAAGACAAGATCTTGCGCCCTTCTTGCCTCGGCCCACTGGGGCCTACAAAGTGAAAATTTAGAATATATGCAGTTGAAATGTCACCGCCTAGTCCGGCAAAGCTGTGGCAGCTGGGCAATCGATAACGACCGAACCAAACAGGTAAAGGAACCCGCGCCGCAGGGCGGAATCTACATATAATATAAAAGGTGGGAGCGACCTGAGCAGTCACTCCCACAAAAAGTCTCTCTTACGGGCGCAGAAGGGAAACGAAGTTTCGCAGAAAATTCTTTGTCAACTTTCTTTTTAAGAAAGTTGAAGATCGCCTTCTTTGATCCAACCGATCTTGCGGAAGAAGATGCCGAAGGCCCAGCACAGGACAGCAGGCAGAATAAAGGAGATAAGAATCAGCCCCGCCCAGTCAAAGGCCGTGGGCGCAATGGCAACCGCGCCGTTGGCCAGGGCCTGCTCGCTGGGAGCCACCCAGCCCGTCCAGACGCCCAGCTGTCCGCACAGGCCGCAGGTGCCCATACCCGAGTTGATGGGCGCGCCGTTCATCTCCAATTTGAACAGGCAGGTGGCAATGGGCCCCGTAATCGCGGAGGTGAGAATGGCAGGCAGCCAAATTCTCGGATTGCGCACAATGTTGGGCATCTGGAGCATGGACGTGCCGATGCCCTGGCTGACCAGGCCGCCCCAGCCATTCTCTTTAAAGGAGAGCACCGCAAAGCCCACCATGTTGGCACAGCAGCCCGCCACGGCGGCTCCTCCTGCCAGTCCAGTGAGAGTGAGGGCGGCACAGATGGCCGCCGAGGAGATGGGCAGAGTGAGGGCAATGCCCACCAGAACAGACACCAGCATCCCCATCCAGAAGGGCTGGAGCTTGGTGGTCTGCATAATGAGCTGTCCAAAGGCACTGGCCGCCCCGCCGATGGGGGGCGCGATGATCCAGGCCGCACCGATGCCGATGAGAATGGTAACGATAGGAGTGACCAAGATGTCGATCTTGGTCTCCTTGCTCACCGCCTTGCCGAATTCCGCGGCAATGATGGCCACAAACAGGACGGCCAGCGGCCCTCCTGCCCCACCCAGGGCGTTGCAGGCGTAGCCCACCGTCACAAGGGAAAAGAGCACCATGGGCGGCGCCTGGAGGGCATAGCCGATGGCCACCGCCATGGCCGAGCCGCTCATAAAGGAGCACAGCCCACCCACGGTGTAGCCCACGTCATTGATGGTAATGATCTGGGCGGTAAGAAACGGAATCCCGAACTGGGTCCCCAGGGTGTTGAGGATGGTACCAATGAGCAGCGAGCAGAACAGGCCCTGGGCCATAGCGCCCAGAGCGTCGATGCCGTAGCGCTTGGCGGAGATGACAATGTTCTTCCGCTTCATAAATTCCTGTAAGCGTCCCATAGAATTCTCTCCCAAACAAAATGTGGTATACAGGTGTCAAGACACGTGTATACCACATTGTACCGGATATTTCCGGTTTGTCAACCTATTTCTTTATTCCCCCGGGTAGAGAAATCCCTCTGCCTTCAATCCAGCCAGCACCCGGCGGTAGCTGTCCTCGTCAGGACAGCGCAGGGTGTGAAGGTGGACTCCCCCGGTTAGATCTGACAACGGTCTGGCCTTCCGCTGAGAAACCAGACGGACAAACTCCTGCACATCATACCGGGAAGCCAGACGCAGCTGTCCCGTAAGCTGGCCATACACCGGGTGCTCCACCACCACATCCATCACCTGGCAGCCCTGATCCACCATGATCTCCAGCTCCCGGGCCATGGCCTCCCCCGGATGGACACAGGCCACAGTGCGCACCAGCCCGGTGGTCTCTTTGGGCAGCACGTAACCCCGTGGGGTGGCGGCGATGTCCAGCCCTGCCGCCCGCAGCAGGGCCACGTCCCCCACAATGATCTGGCGGCTGACGGAGAATTCCCGGGCCAGGGCAGCGGCACTCACCGGCGCTTTGGCCTCCTCCAAAATATGTGTGATTGTCTTTCTTCTGTGTGCAGCGTCCATGGCCGCACCTCCTGTCTGTTTGGTTGTCATGACAGGAGTGTACCACATCCCATCTGCGCGGGCAAGGTTGACTTTCCCGCTTTCTTCCTTTAAAGTTAAAGTATCCAAGATTCGGACCGGGCGGTTCCCCGCCTGCCGCCACCCCCGCGCAAGGAAAGAGAGGAGATCGTCTATGAAAAAACGCCACTTGTTTGCCGGAATTCTGGCCTGCGCGCTGACCCTGACCCTCGCTGCCTGCGGTCTGTCCGGATCGGACGTGACCACCTATATTCAGGGGGAGCTGGACTGCACCTACAAAGGCCAGTACAGCCAGGAATATCTGGACCTGGTGGACGGCATGACGGAGGAGGACGCCAAGCAGCAGTATGAGGACAACGCCCAGGCCGAGGCCCAGCGTCTGCTGAACTATCTGGAGGTCTTTTACCCCAACGACGAGGTCAATGAGCGGGCCACCCAGCTGGTCAAGGACATCTATGCCAAGGCCCAGTACTCTGTGGGCGAGGGCAACAAGCTCCAGGGCGGAGACTTTGCCGTGGAGGTCATCCTCTCCCCCATCGAGGTGTTCCATCTGATCCCCGATGAGACGTACGCCGAGATCTGGAGCCAGGTATGCGCGGACAACGGCACCACTCCCGACGAGGCCAGCACCCTGAGCGAGGCGGACTATCAGGAACTGGACGCGGAGTACGCCCTGCGCATGATCGAGAAGGTGGAGCAGGTCCTGCCCCAAGCCACCTACGGCCAGGACCAGTCGGTAATGCTCCAGCTGAAGCTGGACGGGGACTACTACTCCCTGGTGTCCAGCGGCTGGACCACGCTGGACGACATGGTCATCGACTACACCGGAGACTACATGTAACCCTGCCCTGCCCCCTCCCTTTTGCGGTTTCCGCCTTGACTTTTCCAGCCGAAATTTATACAATAAACGGTACGAGTTTTCCAAGCCCGATCTTAATAGAAAAGGACTGATTTTGATATGGCTCAGAATAACAAGAAGCAAGTGGAGCAGATCACCGATATGGAGGTGGACTTCGCCCAGTGGTACACCGACGTGTGCAAGAAGGCGGAACTCATTGACTACTCCTCCATCAAGGGCGTGTTCATCTACCGTCCCTACGGCTACGCCATCTGGGAGAACATCCAGGCGGAGCTGGACAAGCGGTTTAAGGAGACCGGCCACGAGAACGTGTACCTGCCCATGCTGATCCCCGAGAGCCTGCTGCAGAAGGAGAAGGACCACGTGGAGGGCTTTGCCCCCGAGTGCGCCTGGGTGACCTACGGCGGCAGCGAAAAGCTGGAGGAGCGCTACTGCATCCGTCCCACCTCTGAGACCCTGTTCTGCGAGCACTACAAGAGCATCATCCACTCCCACCGTGACCTGCCCAAGCTGTACAACCAGTGGTGCAGCGTGCTGCGCTGGGAGAAGACCAGCCGTCCCTTCCTGCGCCACCGTGAGTTCCTGTGGCAGGAGGGCCACACCATGCACGCCACCGAGGAAGAGGCGCGCCAGGAGACCCAGCAGATGCTCAACATCTACGCCGACTTCCTGGAGAACGTACTGGCCATGCCCGTGGTCAAGGGCCGCAAGACCGACAAGGAGAAGTTCAACGGCGCTGAGGAGACCTACACCGTGGAGTGCATGATGCACGACAAGAAGGCTCTCCAGTCCGGCACCAGCCACTACTTCGGCGACGGCTTCGCCCGCGCCTTTGACATCACCTTCACCGGCAAGGACAACCAGCTCCACTACCCCCATCAGACCTCCTGGGGCGTGTCCACCCGTATGATCGGCGGCATCATCATGACCCACGGCGACAACAACGGCCTGGTGCTGCCCCCCCGCATCGCTCCCATCCAGGCTATGGTCATCCCCGTGGCCCAGCACAAGGAGGGCGTGCTGGACGCCGCCACCGACCTGCTCAACCGTCTGAAGGCCGCCGGCATCCGTGCCAGCATGGACGCCTCCGACCAGTCCATGGGCTGGAAGGCCGCCCAGTATGAGATGAAGGGCGTGCCCCTGCGCGTGGAGATCGGCCCCAAGGATATGGAGAAGGGCCAGTGCTGCATCTGCCGCCGTGACTCCGGCGAGAAGATCTTCGTGCCTCTGGCCGAGCTGGAGACCACCGTGCCCCAGCTGCTGGACGCGGTGCACAACGGCCTCTACGAGCGGGCCAAGAAGAACCTGGAGGACCACACCCGCGTGTGCCTGACTCTGGACGAGGTCAAGGAGTTTATGGAGACCGAGGGCGGCTTTGCCAAGACCATGTGGTGCGGCGATCTGGAGTGCGAGCTCAAGATGAAGGAGCAGGCCGGCGTCACCTCCCGGTGCATGCCTTTGGAGCAGGAGAAGGTGTCCGACACCTGCGTGTGCTGCGGCAAGCCCGCCAAGCACATGATCCTGTGGGGCGTGGCCTACTGATCCCTTTATTTCCCGATGATTTCCCCCGTCCCGGGCCTTTTGCCCGGGCGGGGGAATTTTGTTTCCGGCCATTCCCACCGAAGCGCGCGCACAAATGTGAACTTTCTGTGTACTTTTCACAAAGTTCAGCAACTTCCACAGATTGTTCTGGCTTTTATCCACTTTTTCCTGTATAATAAGTCCACATAAAGGCCCCGCGTTCCGTTCCCCTTCGGCACGCAGGGCTTCCTTGCGCCCTGTGAGACGCCGGGGCCGAGAGGAGGTCTGAACCGCGTCTGTTGTCGGAGAGAGAACTTCACCATTTAAGAAAGTGAGTGTGTTGTCATGCTTGATATGATCATCAATGAGATCAGCAACATCATGTACTCCTACCTGCTGATCATCCTGCTGCTGGCAGTAGGCCTGTACTTCACCTTCCGCACCAAGTTCATCCAGTTCCGTATGTTCGCCGAGTCCATCCGCGTGGTGGGCGAGAAGCCGGACAAGGCCGGCTCCATCTCCTCCTTCCAGGCTCTGATGGTGTCCACCGCCTCCCGCGTGGGTACCGGCAACATCATCGGCATTTCCACCGCCATCTGCCTGGGCGGCTTCGGCGCCGTGTTCTGGATGTGGATCATCGCCATCATCGGCGGCGCTTCCGCCTTCATCGAGTCCACCCTGGCTCAGATCTACAAGCGCCGCAACCCCGAGACCGGTGAGAGCTACGGCGGCCCCTCCTACTACATCGAGGCTGCCCTCCACTCCCGTCCCCTGGCCGTCATCTTCGCTGTGGCCCTGATCCTCACCTACGCCGGCGGCTTCAACATGCTGGCCTCCTACAACCTGCAGTCCACCTTCAGCGGCTACTCCTTCTATAACGCAGAGAGCACCCCCTGGGTCATCGGCGCCATTCTGGCGGTCCTGGTGGGCTACTGCGTCATGGGCGGCGGCAAGCGCATCATTAAGTTCACCTCCACCCTGGTGCCTTTCATGGGCGGCCTGTACGTGCTGGTGTCCCTGGTGGTGCTGGTGATGAACATCGGCAACCTGCCCTATGTGTTCGGCCGCATCTTCTCCGAGGCCTTTGACTTCCAGGCTATCTTCTCCGGCTTTGCCGGCTCTGCCATGATGTACGGCATCAAGCGCGGCCTGTACTCCAACGAGGCCGGTGTGGGCTCCGCTCCCAACGCCGCCGCCTCCGCCAACGTCAGCCACCCCGTCAAGCAGGGCCTGGTGCAGATGCTCTCCGTGTTCATCGACACCCTGCTCATCTGCTCCGCCACCGCCTTCATGCTGCTGTGCTCCGGCGTGGAGCCCACCGCCGAGCTGGAGGGCGCTCCCTATGTTCAGGCTGCCCTGTCCGCCACCTTCGGCCCCATCGGCCCCATCTTCATCACCGTGGCCATGGTGCTCTTTGCCTTCACCACCCTGATCGGCAACCTGTACTATGTGGATAACTGCCTGGCCTACATCGTGAAGAAGGTCCCCGCCAAGGAGTTTATGATCCTCTTCCGCATCGACGCCATGATCCTCATCTTCATCGGCGCCGGCATGCAGATCAGCACCGTGTGGAACCTGGCCGACGTGCTCATGGGCATTATGGCTATCCTGAACCTGCCCGTCATCGTCATCCTGGCCCGTCCCGCCCTGGCTGCTCTCAAGGACTACACCACCCAGAAGAAGCAGGGCAAGAACCCGGTCTTCAAGGCTGCCAGCATCGGTCTGAAGGAAAAGACCGACTACTGGAACTAAGCAAATTTTTAGCAAAGCGCCGTGGAGCAATGCTCCGCGGCGCTTTTTCTGCGTTGCGCGAAAAAAGGTTCCGGGTTATGATGGAATGGACATAACTTGGACACAGGCAGGGTGTACCCTGAACACAGAAAGGGAGGATGGGCGATGGACCGGATTCTTGTGGTAGAGGACGAGCGAGCAATGCGGGAGATCATCCGGGACTATCTCATCGCCCACGGTCTGGAGTGCGATCTGGCCCGGGACGGCCAGGAGGCCCTGGAGCTTCTGGAAGAGCAGGACTACGACGCGGTGGTGCTGGATGTCCTCATGCCCAGGCTGGACGGCTTCGGGGTGTGCCGGGCAGTGCGCCGCCAAAGCTCTGTGCCCATTTTGTTCCTCACTGCCCTGGGCGGCGAGGAGGAGACACTCCGTGGCTATGCGCTGGGAGCGGACGACTATGTAACAAAGCCCTTCTCCCTGGCCGTGCTGCTGGCCAAGCTCCAGGCTCTCATCCGCCGCAGCCGGGGAGAGCGGAAAACCGGTGTCCTCTCCTGCGGGGCCATCCAGGTTGACACCGGCGCCCGCCGGTGTACGGCAGCGGGACAGGAAATCAAGCTCTCCCCCCGGGAGTACGAGCTGCTCCTATGCCTTCTGCGCAATCAGGGGCAGGTGCTCTCCCGCGCCCAGCTTCTGGACAAGGTGTGGGGGCTGGACTTTGAGGGGGACGACCGGGCGGTGGATGTACGGGTGCGCAGTCTCCGCGCCGCCCTGGGTAAGGCAGGCAAACAGATCAAGACGGTATTCAAGGCGGGCTACCGATTGGAGGAGGGATGACCATGAAGCGGCTCAAGCGGATTTTTACCGGCACACTCCCCCTGTTTTTGCTGCTGTGGGCGGGGATGATGGGGATTTTATGGGGACTGAGCGGACAAAAGCTGAAGGGTGAGGTCCAGCTTGCCGTCCAGTCCGCCTGCCAAAACGCCGAGAGTTACTACCAAAGTGTGTGGTCCGGAGAGGCCACAGAGGCCCGGAAGCTGGCTATTCTCGCCGGCTGGCTGGAACACAAGCTCTATCCGTACGACGGGGTGATTCAATTTCGTTTCTATACCGCTGACGGTCAGGAACTGGCCCGCAGCCAGCTGGCCAACAGCCGCGCCTCCCTGCCCGGGACGGGGGTATACGACTGGCATCTCTGGCTGGACCCAGTACTTAGCTCCGAGGAACAGCTGGAACTGGCTCAGCAGCTGCAAAAAGATCCTGAGCTGAGCCGCTTCTTCGGCACCGTGGGAAATCTGGTCTCAGAGGAGGAGACGGACGAACGCTGGTGCGATGTGGTAGGCGTGGCGGACGAGGAGCGGCAGGTCCTCTATCCCAAGACCATTACCTATGTCTACGCTGACCAGGAAATCACCCTGGTGGACACCGACAGCAGCTTTTTTGACGGGAAAGAGCTGACCACCATGCGGTTTGAGGGGGTAAACCTCTATTCCGCTCTGGTAGGGAGCAGCGCCTCTCCCCAGAAGATGCTGGAGCAGTGGCAGCAGTTAGAAAAGCGGGTAGACCTCCTGTATGCCGGAACGGACGACCTGCCCAGCACCTACGCCTCCGCCTCCGACGGTTTCACCACTTACTGTTTCCCCCTTTCCGACGGCACCATCCTGGTCTACTCCTACTCCTACGACTTGGCATCGCTGGTTGTGGAGGAGCTTTGGCCCACCGCCCTGTTTACTCTGCTGGCCGCCATTGCCATGGCTCTCTTTACCGACCACCGCCAGCGCCGGGCCATCCAGCGGGAACGGGACTTTGCCAGGGCGGCAGCCCACGAACTGAAAACCCCCCTGGCCGTCCTCCGTGCCCACGCCGAGGCCCTGCGGGAGGACATCGCCCCGGAGAAGCGGGATCAATACTTGGACGTGGTACTCTCGGAGAGCGACCGCATGTCCGCTCTGGTGGGCAGCCTGCTGGAGCTGGCCCGGACGGAGGCGAAAGGGGTAGCGAAAAAGGAACCGGTGGAGCTGGCCGCCCTGGTACGGGAGGTGTTTGCCCCTCTTGCCCTGCCCCTGGAGCAGAAACATCTCCAGCTTCAACTGGAGCTGGAGGAGGTATCCCTCTCCGGGGACCGGGCACGGCTGGAGGAGGCGGTGGAAAACCTGGCCTCCAACGCCCTGCGCCATGCCGATTCCGGCGGAACCGTACAGGTCTCTTTGGAAAAGTTGGGCCATCGCGCCCGCCTCACCGTGTACAACGACGGGCCCAACATCCCGTCCGAGGACCTATCCCGGCTTTGGGAGCCCTTCTACCGCGCCGATCCCTCCCGCAGCCGGGACAGCGGCGGCACCGGCCTGGGATTGGCCATCGTTTGGAAAACCGTGGAGGCCCACGGCGGCCGGTGTTGGGCGGAGAACCGCCCGGTTGGCGTGGCCTTTGTTCTGGAACTGCCGATATAAAAAGAACCCGAAGCTATCAGGCTTCGGGTTCTATTTCGTAAATCTTTCGCAACCGGTTAATGCTGCCCATGCAGGCGGGGATCAGGAACAGGTCGGCGCACACCCAGGCCGCCGGGGAGGCGAAGCAGGCCGCCGTATAGCCAAACATAGGCACAAAGATGACGCCCACCGCCGTGCGGGCGATCATCTCCATCACGCCCGCCAGAATGGCCAGGCCGCTGAAGCCCATACCCTGGATGGAGAAACGGACAATGTTCACCAGGGCCAGCGGGAAGAAGAAGGCGGTGAGGGTACGGATGTACTGGGCGGTCAGATCCACCAGGGTGGCAAGCTCCGGCTCGGTGGGGTCCAGGAAGAGCATGGCCCCCTGGGGCGCAAAGAGCAGCATGCCGCCGAAGGCGATCAGCGCATAGATGAGTCCCAGCAGCGAGCAGGCCCGCACGCCCTTTCCCAGGCGGTCCAGCTTGACCGCGCCCACATTCTGGCCGCAGTAGGTGGCCATGGTGGCACCCATGGCGTCGTAGGGACAGCCCAGCAGCTGGAACAGCTTGCTTCCCGCAGCCACACCCGCCACATAGAGGCTGCCCAGGCTGTTGACGGCGGACTGGAGGAAGATGGAGCCGATGGCGGTGATGGAGTACTGAAGCCCCATGGGTACCCCCATGAAGCACAGCGCCCGGCAGGAACGGATGTCCAGCTGCCGTTCCTCCCGGCTCACGTGGAGGATGGGGAACTTTTTCACCATGTACACCAGGCAGGCCAGGCCGGACACTCCCTGGGACAATACGGTGGCCAGAGAGGCTCCCGCCACCCCCAGCCGGAACACCAGGATAAAGGCCAGGTCCAGGCCGATGTTCAGCACCGAGGACATGGCCAGGAAATAGACGGGCGTCTTGCTGTCTCCCAGGGACCGGATGATGGCCGCCAGCAGGTTATAAAGGAAGGTGGCGGGGATGCCCATGAAGATGATGAAGATGTACCAGTAGGCCCCCTCATAGATGTCGGCGGGGGTATTCATGACAGTGAGAATGGTACCGCACAGCAGACCGGTGGCCACGGTGAGTACCGCGGCAAACGCGATGGCCAGCCAGGCGGCGTTGGCCACATACCGGCGCATCTGGCTATAATCTCCCGCGCCCATACGCTGGGCCACCGGGATGGCAAAGCCGTTGCACACGCCCATGCAAAAGCCGATGACAAAGAAGTTGATGGAGCCGGTAGAGCCTACCGCCGCCAGAGCGGTGGCGCCCAGCAGCTTGCCTACAATCATGGTGTCCATCATATTGTACAGCT
The DNA here is from genome assembly GCF_046973065.1 of Flintibacter sp. NCBI lineage: Bacteria > Bacillati > Bacillota > Clostridia > Eubacteriales > Flintibacter > Flintibacter sp. The sequence continues at coordinate 13,403 of NZ_JBKVXZ010000043.1, forward strand.
GCTGGAACAGCATGCCCAGCAGGGTGGGCAGCGCAAAGCCCAGAATGAGCCGCATGGGGTTGCCGGTGGTCAGGTCCTTGGTCATACGCGTTCTCTCCTTGGACAATCTCCCCAGGGGGGATTTGGATTCCGGACTATTATAGCCATTCCCCACCGGCCTGAACAGATGAAATTTTTCCTAAAATTTTGCCCATTGGCCCCGGGGGCCAATGGGCAATTTTGATCGATTCAGCGCCGCGCTCCCGTTCCCTGGAGAGCCAGGCGGCGGCAGGCCAGGGCGGTGGCCAGGAAGTAGCCGCCGTACACCACCAGCAGCATGAGGGCGGTGACGGCGGTGCTCTGGAGAGCATCCACTTTGCCCGCCTGGGCAATGAAGTCGTTGGCCGCCTTCATACCCACCACGCTGTGAATGAGGGCCAGGGCCAGCGGCAGCAGGAAGGCGAGAGCCACCTGCTCCACGGCGCAGCGGGACACCATGCTCTCCTGAGCACCCAGGCGGCGCAGGATGGCGTAGCGCCCGGCGTTGTCCGCCCCCTGGCTCAGCTGCTGCAAGGCCAGCACCGCCGCGGCAGCCAGCAGGAAGGTGATTCCCAGATACACCCCTAGAAACAGGGCCAGAATCTTATTGCCCACCAGCTCCTGATAGAGCATGATCCGACTTTCCGTGCGGGTGAGGCAGGTCTGGGGCAGCTCAGTCAAAGCGGAGACCAGATTGGCCTCGGTTTCCTCCGCGTCCCCGGCGTAGTCGGCCACCCAGATTTGGCGGCGGACCTCCAACTGGTCCAACATAGTGTCATCTACCACTACCATGTCCATGCCCAGGCCGCCGTTTACCAGGCGGCATACCTCCTCCCAGGGGATAGAGGCGGGTAGGGTGCCGGTGTAGTGACTCTCTCCCTGGCGCTCCCGCAGGGCGTTGTAGTCGGTGAGGCTGATGACGCCGGAGGAGTAGAGTCCGGTGACGGCGGTGTCCCCGTAGTAGATGAGGAAGTCCCGCTGCCAGGACAGCTTTTCCGACGTATCAAACCCGGCGGCGTTCAGCTCGCCGTCAAAGTCCACCTGCTGCACATCCCCGTTTTGATTCTGAATGGTGATGTCGAAGGGGGCCTGGTCCTGAGCCAAGGCGTCCAGGGTGGAGTTAAGGCCGATGGAGCTGGCAGTGATGCCCATGGCCAGCAGCAGCAGGATACAGATGACGGTCTGGGCCAGGTAGGTGGAGTGGACCTTGCTCATCCACTCCCGCAGGGTGAAGAGGTTCAGGTTTTTATAGTAGAAACCGGGGTGGCTCTGGGCCAGCCGCAGCACAAAGCCGGACAGAGACCGGAAAATGAGCAGGGTACCTACCGTACCCAGGGCCAGCATGGGCACACAGAGCATGGGCATGGCCAAAATCATCATGCCGAAGGTGAGCAGCATGACATAGGCCACCCCCAGGCACACTACCCCCAGCACACACTGGAACACCGCCCACGTTAAGGAACGCTGGCGCAGGGGCTCGTTGCGCCGGTCCCCCTGCATCAGGTCCAGCAGCTTGGAGCGGGACACCTGCACGCCGCTGAGCAGCATCACCAGCAGGAAAATGAGGCCGAAGTACAAGATGGTCTTGCCTGCCGCCGCCGGGGAGAAATGCAGGCCCAACATGCCGTCCATGGAGATCTGGAACATAGACAAAGTAAGCTGGGACAGCCCCAGGGAGGCCAGCACGCCCAGCCCCAGACCCAGCACCAGAGACACCAGGGCCACCAGCCCGGTCTCCAGCACCAGCACCAGGGACACCTGCCCCTGGCCCAGACCTAGTAAGAGGTAAGTACCCAGCTCCCGCTTGCGCCGCCGCAGCAAAAAGCGGTTGGCGTAGAGAATGAGGCAGGCCAGCACCACCGCCACAAAGACGGAGAAGATGCTGATGCAGGCCTGGATCACCTCCACCATGGGGCTGCCGTTTTGGGCCAGGTAGACCATAGCGCCCTGGCCCTCCAGGGAGTTAAAGGTGTAGAAGAGACACACGCCGAAGGTGAGGGTGAGCAGATACACCCCGTAGTCCCGGAAGGACCGGCGCACGTTGCGAAGAGCCAGCTTAAAGAACATCTTCCATCTCTCCTCCCAGCTGGGTGACCACCCGGATAATGGTTTGGAAGAAGGTACGGCGGTCCTCCCCCTCGCCCCGGCGCAGCTCCTTAAAGATGCGGCCGTCCCGCAGGAAAACCACCCGGTGACAGCAGCTGGCGGTAAAGGCGTCGTGGGTAACCATGAGGATGGTGGCTCCCCGCTCCCGGTTCAGGACCTCCAGCCGCTCCAGCAGCATCCGGGCGGACTTGGAGTCCAGCGCGCCGGTGGGCTCGTCGGCCAGCACCAGGGCAGGGCGGGTGACCATGGCCCGGGCGGCGGCACACCGCTGCTGCTGGCCGCCCGACATCTGGTAGGGGTACTTCTGCAGACACTCCGAGATGCCCAGCAGAGAGGCCATCTCCTCCACCCGGCCTTTGATCTCCCCCGCCGGAGTACCTACGATAGACAGGGACAGGGCAATGTTTTCAAAGGCGGTGAGGGTATCCAGCAGGTTGCAGTCCTGGAAGATAAACCCCAACCGCTCCCGGCGGAAACGGGTGAGCTCCTTGCCCCGGAGTTTTGTCAATTCCTGTCCGTCCACCTGGATGGAGCCGGAGGTGGGTCGGTCAATGGTGGAAATGCAGTTTAAGAGGGTGGTCTTGCCGGAGCCGGAGGCTCCCATGATACCCACATATTCCCCCGCCGCCAGAGACAGACTTACCCCGTCCAGGGCGCGGGTGGCCGCGTCCCGGCGGCCGTAAATTTTGACCAGGTCGGTCACTTGCAGCAAATCAGACATGCGATGATCCTCTCCTTTTGGCCGGACAGTTCCGGCTTGAACTGTATGAGAGGATAACATACAGTTTGTGCAAATCCTTGAAAGGTTTTCTTAGGTTTCTCTTAAGAAGTTTGGAAGATTTTTTATAGCAGGAACAGTGCGGCATACCAGGCCGCAGAAGCAGCCGCCGCTCCAGCCGCCCCCCAGATGGGGCCCCGGAACCGGTCCAGCCGTTCCAGCTTCCGGTTCCAGGCCCGTCCGCTCTTCAAATAGCCGTCGGCGGCCTGGCGGGCCTGACGGATCACCTGGTCGGCGCTGACCCCTTCCCGGGCCAGAGCCTCCTCTTTCACGATAAAGATTGCCTCCTCAAAGAGCTTGGGGTCGGGGGACTTGACCAAAATCACCTGGCGGGTGATTCCCTTTACCATCTCCATCACATCCTTTCCCGGGGCGCGGCCCCTTTGATTCCCGGTTAGTGTGTCCCATTTCCTGGGGGGATATTCCAGTCCCCGCCGCGCATGAGTCCCCCATCCCGGCGCATACACTGACACCGGAAAGGGGGAGTTTTCTTGACCCAGCAGCAGCGTCTGCGCCTGACCGGAGATTTTTTTGTCCTGTACTGCACCAATGTGGCCCTGATTCTCCTGTGCCAGTGTCTGCGGGGCCTAGCTTAACAACAGATCCAGGTCCTCCACCCCCAGACCGGGCTGGAGGGCCAGGTTGATGCCGTAGGCGATGACCTTGGAGAGGTCGCCCACCTGGCTGTCGATGTCCTTGGGGGTGACCAGCAGCTCGCCCTCCCGGCCCAGGGGGGGCAGGTCGTCCCGCCCCAGCAGGTCGGCGGCCAGAGTGGCCCCGTAGACCACCGTGGGCACCCCTACCGCCAGCACCGGCACCCCCAGGGTCTTCTTATCCAGGGCAAAGCGGTGGTTGCCCACCCCGGAGCCCGGGACGATGCCGGTGTCAGAGATCTGCACCGTGCGGCACAGCCTGTCCAGGGAGCGGGAGGCCAGGGCGTCCACCGCAACGACCCAGGCGGGTTTCAGGCTGCGGCACACCGCCTGCACCAGTTCCCCGCTCTCCATCCCCGTGGTACCCAGCACCCCGGCGGCCAGGGAGGCCACAGGCCGGAACGAGCCAAAGTGCTCCGGCACCCCCTCCACCAGGTGACGGGTGACCAGGGTGTACTCGTGGACCTTGGGCCCGATGGCGTCGGGGGTGATGGCCCGGTTCCCCAGCCCTACCACCAGGGCGCCGCCCTTCTCCCCCTCCGGTCCCATCAGTTCCCGCAGCACCCCGGCCACCGCCCGGGCGCCCCGCCCGAAGGCGTCCTCCTCCCGGCGCTGCAGGCCGTCCATGGTCAGCGTCACATAGGTGCCCGCCGGTTTGCCCAGAGCCTGCTCCCCCCGCTCATCCAGGATGTGCACGGTCTCTGAGAGGAAACCCTCCCGCTCCCCGGTCCGGGCCTCCACGCCCTCCAGCTGGCTGGTCTCCCCCGCCCGCTCCTGCCACAGTTCCCGGGCCTCCAGAGCCAGGTCGGTACGCCGCTGCTCCATGTTCCCCACTCCTTTTCCTTCCATATCTTGTGGTCTTGCCACATTTCACTGCTAGCATTTGCGGCAGCGGAAATTTTATCCGATTTTCTCATTCTTTTTGAAAAAAAGTGTTGCATTTTCCGCCGCGATATGCTACAATACATATCCGCACAGGATTATTGTGCTAATTTTAACGATTAAAAATCGGAGGAGGTGTTTGGTTTGCCGAATATCAAGTCTGCCAAGAAGCGTGTGCTGGTTTCCCAGACCAAGGCCATGCAGAACAAGGCCGCGAAGTCCGCGCTGAAGACCGACATCAAGAAGTTTGAGGCCGCGGTGGCGGAAGGCAACCGCAGCGAGGCCGATGTTGCTTACAAGGTGGCTGTGAAGGCGGTGGACAAGGCTGCTGCTAAGGGGCTGCTGCACAAGAACAACGCTGCCAACAAGAAGAGTAGCATGACCATCAAGCTGAACAAGCTGGCCTAATTTTCTGCAAGAGGAAAGCCGTCTGCATCGCAGGCGGCTTTTTGCGTTTTTCTCGACCCCTTCCCCCTGGTTTTATCCCGCCCTTCTGCTATGCTGGGAGTATTGATTTGAGAGGAGGCCGACCCCATGTGGCGCGCACTGCTGGATAAAAAGCCGGTGGCCTTTGCCCTGGACTTAAAAGAGACCTACGACCGGGTGGGCGTGGCCCGGGCGGCGGCGGCCCTGTCCTATTTTCTTATCCTTACCCTGTTTCCCCTGCTCATGTGCGTCAACTTCTTCATCGGCCTGCTCCCCCTGGAGCCCGAGGACGTCTTTTTTGCCCTGGAGCCCCTGCTGCCCCAGGAGAGTCTGAACATTATTTTGGACTACCTCACCTACGTCTCCTCCATTCCTCAAAATCAGTCTACCCCCCTGCTGCTGGCCAGCCTGTTTACCATTCTGCTCTCCGCCTCTGCCGCCCTGCGCACCCTGTTTCAGACCATGGACGAGCTCTACGAGGTTCCCCGGGACAACAGCGTCAAGCGCCTGGTCCTCAGCGTGGTTCTCTCCCTGCTGTTCCTGCTGACCCTGTACCTGTCCATTATCGTGGTCTTTACCGGCGACTGGTTCTTCCAGGCTCTGGAGCGGACTCTGCCCCAAAAAATTTTGGAGCTTATCCCGCTGCACATGCTGGCCTCTTTTTGGACCCAGCTGCGCTATGTGCTGCTGTTCTGCTTTGTCCTGCTGCTGGTGCTGGCAGTGTACCGCCTGGGCACCCCCCGCGCCCTGCACGTCAAGGGCACCATCCGCCTCACCGCCCTGCTCTCCGCCCTGGCCATGGTGGCCTGCTCGGTGCTCTTCTCCTGGTTTATCGACATGTCCTCCCGCTACTCCCTGGTGTACGGCTCTTTGGCCTCCCTTATTATCCTGCTGGTGTGGCTCTACTTCTGCGGCAACATCCTGGCGATCGGCGCGGTGGTGGGCCGGGTGTGGATCCAGGGCCGCTGGCGCGGGGATCCCATATAACAAACCATACTGCGGCTCGTCAAAAGGTTGTTTTTGGCGGGCCGCTTGCTCTTTCCTTCTTCCAGTTTTTGTGCTAAACTGAAAAACAACAATTCTTTACCACTTTACTCCCAGAAAGGCGGGACGTCTATGCATGAAAAATTGATCCGCCAGCTCTCCAGCCAGGTGGCCGACGCCCTGGCAGAACAGGAGCTGGCCTGCGCCCCAAACCGCCGCGCCGCTCTGGCCCTGCTGAAGACCCCCGGCTGGGCCGAGGAGCTGGACCAGCTGCTTCCCATCCGCACCCGCCTGGAGTGTGATCAAGTGCTCCAGGTGTGCGCCCCCATCCTGGCCAAACTCTCCCCGGTACCCGAGGACGGCTGGCTGTCCTTCTGCTACCGGTATATCCGCGCCTGTCTGTACCCCCAGGGCAACTTCGCCCCCGACGCCCAGGAACATGTGGAAGGCGCCCGGTTCTATCTGACCGTCCTCCAGGTGCTGCTGGACTACGAGCGGCAGGTGCTCCCCTTTGACCCCCTCATGGACTTTCAGTTCCTCACCCCCGAGGAGTATACCCCCTGCGACTGCGGCCGGGAGTATGCCAAGCTCCTGGAGTGCTACCGGAAGGAGTACGTCTATGAGCTCATGCGCTTAGGGCTGGAGGTCACCCCCTTCAAGACGCTGGGCCACATTGCCGGGGTCCACTACATCGCCATGGCGGTGGCCCGGGGATTGAAGCAGGCCGGGGTGGACATCGATCTGGCCCTCATTTCCGGCTCCGCCGCCGCCCACGACATCGGCAAGTTCGGCTGCCGCCCGGGAGAGCGGGTGCCCCACCTGCACTACTACTACACCGACCAGTGGCTGCTGGAGCGCCATCTGGACAACATCAGCCACATCGCCTCCAACCACTCCACCTGGGATCTGGAGCTGGAGTCTCTGTCGGTGGAGTCTCTGTGTCTCATCTACGCCGACTTCCGCTCCAAGCAAAGCCGGGATGCCGACGGCAACGAGATCACCGTCCTCTACCCCCTGGACGAGTCCTTCCAGGTCATCCTCTCCAAGCTGGAGAACGTGGACCCCTCCAAGCGGCGGCGGTATGAGTTCGTCTACGGCAAGCTCCACGATTTTGAGGACTACATGCGCGCCCTGGGCGTGGACGTGGACCTCACCGGCCAGCCCCAGCAGCCCCGTCCCCACAAGGACCCCTCCCTCATGGGACCGGGAGAGACGGTGGAGGGTCTGACCCTGCTGTCGGTGGGCCACAGCCTGCGCCTGATGCACATGCTCTCCAACGAGCGCAAGTTCGGCAACATCATTGAGGCCGCCCGCTCCACCAAGGACTGGAAGCAGCTGCGGGCCTACCTCAACGTGTTCCAGGAGTACTTCACCTACCTGTCGGTGCGCCAAAAGACTCAGGCGCTCTCCTTCCTCTACGAGCTGCTGGTCCACCGCGAGGGCGATATCCGCCGTCAGGCCGGCTCTCTCATCGGTCTGATCATTGCCCGTTTCCACCTGGTCTACCGCAAGGAGGTGCCGGCGGACGAGGAGAACGACCCCGCCGAGGAGGTCCCCTTCACCCTTTGGGAGCAGTACCTGGACATGCTCATCTACCCCGACCACAAGACTACCCAGCAGCAGCGCCACCACATCGGCTACACCCTGAAGCTGGTGTTGGAGTCCCTGCTGAAGTACGCCCGCCCCGGGGACGTGCCCCGGTTTGTGGGCGCCTTCCTGCGCTACTTCCACGACCCCCAGGAGAAGGATGCTGACACCGCCTTCACCCTGCTGGACGCAGCCTGGTATCTCCCCTCCAAGTACTATAACGACGAGGTGCGCCAGCTGCTCATCAACTTTGCCGCCTACTGGGTGGGGCAGAACGACCTGCGCCTCACGGTGGCCTCCCTCATGTTCCTGCGGGAAGCCGCCCGCAATCTCTCCCGCAGCAACCCCCAGATGGAGCAGATCGTCTCCATCGCCAACGGGGTCACCCAGAAAAGTCTGGCCGTCACCTTCCTGCAGTACCGCATTCTCCAACGGGCCGGCAAGGACACCTCCGCCCACAAGCGGGCGCTCTACGACCAGGACATCACCAGCGAGGTCTTTTTGGACAACCTGAAGACCGCCACCCCCTGGGTAGTCAAGGTGGTGGGCGTGGAGCTGCTACGGGACCAGGTGGAGCACGGCCTCCAGGAGCACATGCTCCACATCTGCACCCACTACTCCAACCTCATCAAGGTCTCTGAGCGGGTGGTGGTGCGCTGTAACGCCGGCGACGCTCTGGTGCATATCCTGCCCATGCTCCGCCGGGACCAGCGCAACGAGGTAGTCGTGGAGCTGGGCAAGGGTCTGGAGATGGGACAGTACGAAATTTCCAAGTACATCCCCGAATATCTGGGCCAGGCCGCCCTGTACCTCTACCCCAGCGAGCTGGACGAGCAGGTGCTGTGGCTCAAGACCCTGCTGGGCTCCCCCAACGACTCCGCCGTCTCCGGCGCGCTGAACACCATCGGAGTGCTGCTCCAGCACTACCCCGCCTACCGGGGCCGCTTTGTGGAGTCCGCCCAGAACTATGAGTCCCGCCGCCAGGAGCTGCTGGGTCTCCTGCTCCAGGGACTGGCCCACTACCGTCCTCCGGTGCGCCAGGAGGCTCTGCTGGTCACCGGCAAGCTGCTGTTTGAGAGCAATGTCCTCTCCATGGACGAGAAGGCTCACCTGTTCTCCCTGAGCTACCGCAAGCTCCTCTTCCTCATCCAGGAGGCTCCGGTGCAGGACGACGACATGACCTTCTTCTACCGCGCCGCCGCCCTGGCTCACATTAACCGCTTCATCGCCCTGTGGCGGCTGGACCACGGCCCCTTCTCCTTCACGGTACCCAAGAAGGTGGCCTTCTTCCCCGGCACCTTTGACCCCTTCACCCTGTCCCACAAGGGCATCGTCCACGCGATCCGGGCCCTAGGCTTTGAGGTTTATCTGGCGGTGGACGAGTTCTCCTGGTCCAAGAAGGCCCAGCCCCACCTCATCCGCCGGCAGATCGTCAACCTGTCGGTGGCAGGGGACTTCCACGTCCACCTCTTCCCCGACGACATCCCGGTGAACATCGCCAACCCTGCCGACCTCAAACGGCTGCGCAACCTCTTCCCCGACCAGGAGGTCTATCTGGTGGTGGGCAGCGACGTGGTGGGCAACGCCTCCTGTTTCCAGGCCGCCCCCCGTCCCTGGTCCATCCACTCCATGAACCTCATTATCTTCCGCCGGGCGGGCCAGCCCCCCCTGCCCAGCACCGAGCAGCTGAATTTGAAGGGCGATGTCATCCAGCTTCAGCTGCCTCTCCATCTGGAGGACATCAGTTCCACCCGCATCCGGGAAAATGTGGACCTGAACCGGGACATCTCCAACCTCATCGACCCGGTCATCCAGGACTTTATCTATCAAAACGGCCTCTACCTCCGGGACAGCCAGAACAAGCCGGTGCTGGGTTCCGGCGATCTGACCTTCCAGTGGGTGGACGAGCCGGACGAGCTGCTCATCCAGGAGCTCACCGCCGGCCGGCCCGACCGGGACGCCCTGCGGGAGGGAATTCTCCGCGGCCGGGACCGTCTGGTCCTGCTGCGCTCCAGCACCCAGAACCAGCTGCTGGGTTTCCTCAGCTTCCGGTACCTGTCGGCCTCCCAGCTCTTTGGCGCCCTGCGGGATACCGAGCTGGCCAACCGCATCCGCCTGCGCTCGGCGGGCACCACGCTGATCATCACCTCTGCCATGGCCGACACCTCCGATCCCCTCAAGGACTATCTCCAGCTTCTCTTCACCGAGGTGCTGGCCAAGGCGCTGGCCGACGACTGCATTTACGGCGTCTACCGCCCCTGCGGCGCTCTGCCCGACCCGATCCTGGAGGACACCCTGGCCCGCCAGGGCTTCCTGCGCCGGGAGGGAGACACCCCCATCTGGGAGGTGGATATGAGCGCTCCCACTGTGCTCATCCAGAACCTGGAGACCACCATTCAGGACCCCCTCAACCGCAACCCCAAGGTGCTCTCCGCCATCCAGCGTGGACACCGGCGGCTGCAGATGGCCCTGACCAAGCTCTACCCCCGGTTCCTGGTGCTCACCTTGTCCTCGGATATTATCCACCAGCGGCTGCTGGAGATGATCACCACCTACAACGAGGTGCCATCTGTCCCCACCACCCCCCGGAAATTGGGGAAAAACATGTGCGTTCCCTACGGAAAAATGCTCCGGGGCAAGATCGTACCCAATACCGTGACCAAAACTATCCACACCGACAAGGTATTTACCCCCGATCTCAGCCAGAGCACCATGGAGGCCTTCCCCCATTACGCCCCCATCCCCTGTCAGATCCGCACCATCAAGTCCTTCAACCGTCCGGTCATTCTGGTGGACGATATCATGCACCCCGGCTTCCGCATCAAGGCACTGGACCCCATCCTCCGCAAGGAGGAGGTAGACATCCGCATGGTGCTGGTAGGTCTGCTCTCCGGCCACGGCCGAGACTTGATGGACGCTCAGGGCCGCCCAGTAGACAGCGTATACTACCTGCCTCGGCTGCGGGAGTGGTTTGTGGAGTCCACCCTGTATCCCTTCATTGGCGGCAACACGGTGCGCCGTCCCACCTCCCCGGTACCCGGCATGCTCCCCGGCATCAACCACATCCTGCCCTACGCCTCCCCCACCTTCCGCAGCGAGTACAGTGAGGACGCCGTGTTTGAACTGTCCCGCTGCTGCCTGGAGTCGGCCCGGGACGTGATTTCCACCCTGGAGCAGGAATACCGCATCCTCTATGGGCGCAACCTGACTCTGAACCGCCTGCCCGAGGCTGTCATCCTGCCCCTGTGTCCCGATAAGGGCACCTGTCTCCATTACGACCCCAATCTGGCTGCGTCGGTGTATCTGGAGAACGATTTGGAGCAGCTGCTGCGTACCCATTAATATGCATTTTTCTTGCACAAGAAACGGTGTTACTTTGCCCACGGCGGCAAAGTAACCAAAACGCCGCCGGGGGACGCCTTCGGGGAACACTTCGCCTTCGGCGGTGTTCCCAGGCGGCTTTCCCCCGGTCCCCCTGCTACGAGGGTGTGCCACTTTGGTCTGTTCGCAATTTCCGGCGGGCAAAATCAAGATCTGTTTCCCGTCTACTCCCGGGCCTTAGGCCCTTTTGCCATTAAAATTTAAAGCATTTTCCTTCTAACATACACCGCCTGGTGCATCCCTTCCTGTTTGGTACGGTGCAGTCCTGTGAATGGACCAGCTGTCACGGCTTTGCCAGAGTAGGCGGCGTTCGTATAACACGGGCACTGTAAATTTCAAACCGGGTAGGGGCCTGTGCCCCCGAGGCAAGAAGGACCATACGGTCTTGTCTTTGCCCGCCGGACGAAATTGCCAAGAAAGCTGGAGGGCGTCCCCCGTAACTGGGGGGGCCGGGGGTAAGAGACTATGAACACCCGCCTTGGGCGAGGTGTTCATCGGAACGCAACCCCCGGGGCATTTTTGGTTCCTTTTTGGGCAAGCAAAAAGGAACCCGCCCCGCAGGGCGGAACCTGCTAAAATCAAAAACTAGGAGTAATACTATGTTTTATTATTACGAAAAGGATGGAAAAATTCTGGCCTCTGACCGCTCCGACCTGCCCTACACCCCCGTCACGCCCCACGCCGGAGAGCCCATCTACTACCTGGTGGAGGGCGACCCCATCCTGGGCCGCGGCTCCTTTAAGGTGAATGCTCCCGGCCAGCTTCTGGCTCCCCACAGCTTGGAGGTGCTGGACGAGAGCCGCCTGCCCACCCTGGAGCTGGACGAGGCTCTCTCCGCCGCCCTGGAGGCAGGACAGCTCACCGCCGTGAACACCGGGCGGATGGGCTGGGAGTCCATCCTCACCGCCGCTCCCAACACGGGCAAAAAGCGGGTCCACATCCTGGCCATCGGCGACGTGGGCTCCACCCTGCTCACCGGCTTGAAGCTGCTGGGCGGGGACGTGATCTCCACCATCGGCATCTGCGATCTGTCCGACCAGATCACCGCCCGGTGGGAGTTTGAGATGGGGCAAATTAACCTCCCCTGGGACTACAACGCCTTCCCCGACGTGGAGGTGGTGAAGCCCGAAAACCTCTTTGACTGCGACGTATTCGTCTTTGTGGCCTCCAAGGGGATCCCGCCCGTGGGCTCCCAGGTGAAGGACGTGCGCATGGCCCAGTTTGAGAATAACGCCGCCATCGTCAAGACCTACGCCCGCATGGCCCGGAAGGCCAACTTCCAGGGTCTGTGGTGCGCCGTGTCCGACCCGGTGGACCCCCTGGCCAAGACCGCCTATCTGGAGAGCAACAAGGACGAGGATGGCAACTGGGACGGCAAGGGCCTGCGGCCTGAGCAGGTCCAGGGCTACGGCCTTGGCGTCATGAACGCCCGGGCGGCCTACTTTGCCAAGAAGAACGAGAAGCTCTCCTCCTTCCTCACCGAGGGCCGCTCCTTCGGCCCCCATGGCACCGGCCTGTTTATCGCCAACTCCATTGAGAACTACAACGAGGAGATTTCCCAGGAGCTCACCCACAAGACGGTCACCGCCAACCTGGTCATGCGGGAGATCGGCTTCAAGCCCTACGTGGCTCCCGCCCTGTCCTCCGGCGCCCTGTCCATCCTGCTCACCCTGCGGGGCGAGTGGCACTGCGGCTCCGTCTTCCTGGACGGTATCTTCATGGGCTGCAAGAACCGCTACACCCCCGCCGGTGTGGAGACCGAACTGCTGCCCCACATTCCCGATCCCCTGTTTGCCCACATTCAGGAGGCCGCCGACCACTTGAAGACCATCCTGTAATCTCCCCACGATTCTACTTTTCTCAGAAGGTGAGTGTATGTCCCTGACTGTACTCTATCCCACCCTCCCCAACACGGTGGACCAAGCCCGGCTGGACCGGGTGCTGGACCGTGCTCTGGCAGGCCGGGAGGTCCGGCTTATTCGCCGCTCCGAGGACCTCTCCCAGCTCCAGGGGGAGCGTATCCTGTTTGCCCTGTCGCTGGACGAGGCCGGACAGAATTTTGAGTATTACCGGATGCTCGCCCGGCTGCGCCGGGAGCCGGAACTGCTGGAGGGCTGCACCGGCGGTCTCGTTGTGGACGGCCCCGGAGAGCTCTACACCAAGTCCACAGCGGCGGAGCTGGCCCTGGCCATGAACCGTGCCGGGTGCGCCCTGCTGGGCCGCCCCCTGGTGGAGGCCACCGGCTCCCTGGCCAACTTCCGCATCCAGGCCAAAAATCTGGGCACTGACCTGGCCGGAGCCTATGAGGCCGCGGTAGCGGACACCGCTCAGCGGCTGGAGCACGAGGTCTTTGCCCGCCATGTCCGGCCCAAGCTGCTGGTGCTCCACGCCTCCAGCCACCACACCTCCAACACCATGGCCCTGTGGAGCGCCCTGCATCAACGCCTGGGGGACAACTGGGACGTCACGGAGATCGGTCTGCGCAACGGCACCCTGTCCGACTGCGCCGGCTGCCCCTACACCATGTGTCTCCACTTCGGCGAGCGGGGCGGCTGCTTCTACGGCGGTGTGATGCAGGAGGAGGTCTACCCCGCCGTGCGCTCTGCCGACGCCCTGCTCCTTCTGTGCCCCAACTACAACGACGCTCTCTCCGCCAACCTCACCGCCTGCATTAACCGCCTCACCGCCCTCTTCCGGCAGACCCGCTTTTACCACAAAGCGGTCTTTGCCCTGGTGGTGTCGGGCTACTCCGGCTGCGACACGGTGGTCCGGCAGGTCATCTCCGCCATGAACATGAACAAATCCTTCTACCTGCCTCCCCGCTTCGCCCTCATGGCCACCGCCAACGCCCCCGGCGAAGCTATGGCTGCCCCGGATATCAACCAGCGGCTGGATCAATTTGCAGAAACTATGCGCCGAGCTTTGGTGCAGGAATAAGTACAACAAAAGGACCTCTATCCCACAGGGATAGAGGTCCTTTTGTCAAAGCTGGTCAGGCAGCAGGGTGACCGGGTCCAGGGCGGCACCCTCCTTGGTCATCTCCAGGTGCAGGTGGGGCTCCATGGCGCTCTCGGCAATGGCGGTCTCACCCACCGCGCCGATCTCCGCGCCGGTATCCACCGTGTCACCCACCGCCACCAGGGGGTCGGCGGCCAGGTTGGAGTAGGTGCTGATCACTCCGTCCGGGTGCTTGATCACCACGGTGACTCCCATCATGGGGTCCTCATACACCTCGCTCACCGTACCCTCTCCGGCGGCCCAGACCTTGCGCCCCACCTCTGCGGCGATGTCTACCCCCGCGTGGGTGCGCCAGTCTCCCATGGTCTGGTCATAGGATAGGGTCTCCACGGCAAAGCCCCGCAGCAGTTCTCCCTTCACCGGCCAAGTGTACACCACGTCCCGGGTGGTCTGGTCCTGGGCCTGGGTCTGAGGCAGGGCCTCGGGATCGTCTTTTTCCTCCTGGACGGCGGACTGCTGTTCTGGAGTCTTTTCCGCAGGCGTCTCCGCCTTGGGCGGCGTCTGGGCGCTGCTGTCAGGCAGTACCACGGTGGGGTTGCCGGTCACGGCCTGATCGTCGATTTCGCCGCCCCCGCTGACGGAGCGGATCAAATAATAGCCCGAAATTCCCATTGCGGCCACGCACAGGAAAAGGACGATGTAAAATCCTTTCCCCAGCAGAAAGTCCCCCAGCTTTTTCCATCGATTTTGGTTCAAGGAAACCACCTCCGAAGCCTATTGTGGACAGACTTATCCCAGCATATACCTGGGGGACAAAACTTTTTCTTCCATAGACGGCAGGCCGGAAGCTGTGGTATACTTTCCAAAACGAATCCCAACACAGAAGAAAGGGTTTTATCATGTATCGAAGCATTACACTGCCCAACGGCGCCCGCATTCTCACCCAGCGCATCCCCGGTGTGCGCTCCGCCGCCCTGGGCTTTTTTGTGGGAGCGGGCTCCCGCCACGAGCTGGCCTCGGAGAACGGCGCCGCCCACTTCATTGAGCATATGTCCTTCAAAGGCACCGCCACCCGCTCCGCCGGAGACCTGGCCCGGGAGATGGACGCCATCGGCGGCCAGGTGAACGCCTACACCACCAAGGAGCACACCTGCTACTATGCCCGCTGTCTGGACAGCCACCTGGACCGGGCGGTGGATCTGCTGTGCGACATGCTCTTTGCCTCCCGCTTTGACCAGCGGGACGTGGAGGTGGAGCGGGGCGTCATTCTGGAGGAGATCGGCATGTACGAGGACACCCCCGAGGACCTGTGCGCCGAGCGGCTGTCCATGGCGGTGTACAAGGGCGACTCCCTGGGCCGGCCCATTCTGGGCCGGGCTTCCACCCTGGAGAAGATGACGGGCGAGTGGCTGCGCCAGTGGCAGCAGGAGCACTACCGCCCCCAGGCCATGGTGGTCTCTCTGGCGGGCAGCTTCACCCAGCAGCACGTGGACGCCCTTGTGGATCGTCTGTCCGCCCTGCCCCAAGGTCCCACCTCCCCCGGCCGTCAGGCCTACTACCGCAGCGCCGTCACTGTGCGGAAAAAGGCTATTGAGCAAAACCATCTCATTCTGGCCTTCCCCGGCCTGTCTTACCAGGACGAGCGGCGCTATCAGCTGCTGCTGCTCAACTCCATTTTGGGCGGCGGCTG